>JAODBN010000246.1 GCA_025463965.1 Acidimicrobiaceae bacterium | reverse complement strand
CGCCACGCTCGCGTGCATCGTGGGCCCAGAAGAACGGGGCGACGGACGGGTGACGGTGCGGGTGCTGCGCGGAGAAGACGCCCGCCACCAGGAATCGGTTGCCCTCGACGAGCTCATCGACGCTGTGTCCAAACGGCTCGCCGGAGCGAGAGCGGGGAAGGCGTCGTGAGCGCGACTGACCGTACGAGCGCGATCCCGCCAGGCGGCATGGCCGGCTCGGCGGCGCTCGCGGCCGGCGAGTACCCGCAGGCGACGGGCCTTCGCACCCGCTACTGCGGGAGCCTGCGTCTCGAGGACGCAGGTGCACGCGTCAGCCTGTGCGGCTGGGTGGCGCGCCGTCGTGAGCACGGCGAGCACCTCGCGTTCTTGGACGTGCGCGACTACACCGGAGTCGTCCAGTGCGTGATCGACGGCGCCCACTCGTTGCGCTCGGAGTACGTGGTCCGCGTCACCGGGACGGTCCGGGCACGGCCCGACGGCACGGTGAACCCCGCGATCCCGACCGGCGAGGTCGAGCTCGCCGACTGCGAGGTGGAGGTGCTGGCAAGCGCCGAGCCGCCCCCGTTCTCGCTGGACGAGCGGGTCGAGACCGACGAGGCGGTTCGCCTTCGCTTCCGGTACGTCGACCTTCGCCGCGAACGGATGCAGCGAAACTTGCGCACCCGCGCCACGGTGACCTCGGCGCTGCGCCGGACGATGGAGGCCCAGGGCTTCCTCGAAGTCGAGACGCCGCTGTTGTGGGTCCCCACCCCGGAGGGATCGCGTGAGTTCGCCATCCCGTCGCGGCTCCAACACGGCTCGTTCTACGTGCTTCCCCAGAGCCCTCAGATCGCCAAGCAGCTGAGCATGGTCGGGGGTGTCGACCGCTATTTCCAGATCGCGCGCTGTCTTCGCGACGAGGATCTGCGCGCCGATCGCCAGTTCGAGTTCACCCAGCTCGACCTTGAGGCTTCCTTCGTGGGCGAGGAGGAGATCCGCGGCTTTGTGAGCGCAGCGGTGAGCCACGCCGTCGAGGCGGCGACGGGGGAGCCGCCCGCGCCTGCAGTGACCATGACCTGGGCCGAGGCGCTCGATCGTTTCGGCACCGACAAGCCTGATCTGCGCTTCGGCATGGAGCTCGTCGACGTTAAGGGGCTGTTCGCCCAGACCGAGTACTAGGCGTTCCAGGCCCCGGCGGTGCAGGCGATCCGTCAGCCGGGCGGCGCCGAGGCCGGCCGCGGCCGCCTCGACGCCCTCGTCGAACGGGCGAAGGAGCTCGGGGCGAAGGGCCTCGTGTGGATGCGGGTCGTCGCCTCCGAGCGCGCAAGCGGCGCGCTCGATCTCGTCTCGCCGGTAGCAAAGTTCCTCAGCGAGGGAGAGCGGGCGGAGTTGCTGACGGCTACGGGCGCACAGGCGGGCGACCTGCTCTTGCTCGTAGCAGACGACCACCGCCGGGCGTGCGAGGTGCTCGGTCAGCTCCGCCTGGAGCTCGGTCGTCCTCCGGTGTACGAGGGTCCCCACCGCTTCTGCTGGGTGATCGACTTCCCGCTCTTTGACGGCCTCGACGCGGATGGGCGCCCCGAGGCAGCCCACCATCCCTTCACGATGCCCCATCCAGAGGACCTCGAGCGCTTCGACACGGACCCGCTGTCGGTGCGCGCCCAGTCCTACGACCTCGTGCTGAACGGGTGGGAGCTCGGCTCGGGAAGCATCCGTATCCACCGGGCGGACATCCAAGAGCGCGTGTTCGCCGCGCTCGGGATCGGAGCCGAGGAGGCCGAGGAGCGCTTCGGCTTCCTGCTCGGTGCATTCCGGTACGGCGCTCCGCCCCACGGCGGCTTCGCGGTGGGACTCGACCGGCTCGTGGCGATCCTTGCAGGGGAGGAGAACATCCGCGAGGTGATCGCGTTCCCGAAGACCCAGTCGGGGGCGGACCCGATGACCGGCGCCCCGAAACCGCTCAGTCCGGCGAAGCTCGCTGAACTCGGGCTGCGTCCAATTCCACCGAAGCTGTCATCGCAGGAGCCACCACAGGGCTAAGTCACCTCCGGGCGCCCTACGAAAGGATCGTTACCCTTCTTTTCGTACGGGGGGACCTGCGAAAGGATGACCGTGCCCGAGCTCGTCGAGCTGATCTGGCGAGGAGGATACGGAGGCGCAAGGACCGCCAAGCCTTCCGCCACCGGGCCTTCGTTCCCGTCGGCGTCGGAGTCAGATTCGGAGCCCTGCCCCGCTCGGGAGATCGAAGCGTCCCCAAAACTGCCGATTTCGAGGGGGAGAAACAGATCTGCGATGACGTCACCAGGTGTGGAGGCGGCGCGAGATCGTGGAGGACAGCTGTACGGTCCCGGTCGACTCGAATAGGCGAGGCCGTTCGACGGTGGCGACCCCTGACGCCAGTGCGCACCGTGACGCGCTGGAGAATCAGAGCTTGGAAAGGATCGTCACACCGGCGTGCGCGACGTCGGCCCCGTCGGCCAGGTTCGCCAGCGCGATCTGGACCCCGGCCGAGCTCGGGTCCTGGCGGTCGGTGACGCCGATCCCGTTGCCGTAGGTGACGATGCTGCCGATCTGCAGTCCGTTGAGCCCCTTGTCGAAGGCCAAGCCGGCACCCGTGTGCTGGCCGAGCGAGTGCAGGGAACCGAAGGAGATCCCGCTGCAATGTCCCTCCAGGTAGACCCCGGCCGGACCGGCGTTGCCGTGCGCGTACAGCTGGCTCACGACGACGTCTTGGACCAGGGCCGTCGTCGAGGCCCCGTTGGCGTAGAAGCCGTTGGCGCCGTTGCTCGCGCACCAGAGCCGACCGAAGAAGAAGCGGTAGGAGCCACCGCCGAGCCGGACGCCGTCGAGCCCGCACGTGTCGCAGATCAGGGTGTCGAACCACTGCTCGCCGAAGCCCGCTCGTTCGACGTGAAGGCCGGTGCCGCCCATCGCGAGCAGCGTCACGTCTCCCCACTTGTCCCCGCCGATGGTCCCGTTCCGGGCGGAGGCGTAGTCGATCCCGTCCTTGGAGCCCGGCAGGCCGACGATCATCACCGAACCGAAGTAGTTGTCGTGGACGTTGCACAACTCGCCGCCGTCCGAGATCCTGATCCCGGTCCCGCGGACCTCGGTCAGGTGGACCTCGGCGAAGTCGGACTCGTTCACGTCGACGAGCTCGATCGGGTTGGCGCATCCCTCCATGCGGATCCGCTCGATGGCGAGCCACCGACAGCCGCTGCGAAAACGCATCGTCGGGCGGCTGTGCGTGCGGCGAGCAGGATCGATGATATGCAGCGAGCCCACGGTCACGAGCTCGAGCACCCCCGCGAGGTCCCACATGGTCGCCGCGGAGCCGGCGACGAAGTGACCGTCGAGGACGAGGGTCTGGTTGCTCCGGGGGCGCAACGTCCCGTCGATGCGGTAGCCGCCGGACACTGCTGGGAAGTAGACGGAGCTGGCGCCGTCGAGGCAGTGCTGGATCGCCGCGGTGTCGTCGCTCCTCCCGTCGCCCTTTGCGCCCGCACTGAGCACGCTCACCGCTGCGGCCGAGCCCACCCGGGTCACTGCGAGGCCGCGCTCGGGCCCCCTGGAGCGAAGAAGTCGCGAGGCCCCGGCGGTCGTCCCGATGCCCGCAGCGAGGAATTGCTTGCGGGTGATCGCGCTCGGTCTAGTCATGGCACGGCGGTGCTCGGTGCCCGGAGGAATCTCGTCGGTCAGAAGCTCGGCCCTGTCGCTCGGGGCCTTTGCGCTCGCTCGTCTAGCGCGAGACTCGAGATGGCGACAGCGCTCACGGCCCGGACAGTAATGGGCGTGAGCGGAGCGGCCGCGGATGCCAGGCGAGTGCGCGACAGGTACCCGGACCAGCGAAGACTGCTTCGAGGGAGTCGAGTGCGGGGCAGTCGTCGCAGAATGAGCACCTGGTTCCGATCGGGGTGGCAGCGGTCACGGTTTGCGGTGGTCTGAACTCGCACAGTGGTGCCTTTGATTTTCGTATCGATGCTATTTACACTGCGTGCGTGCAGGAGATTGCAATAATTACGTGGCGTATGTCACTTGAGGATCGAGTCGTGCTCGAGGCGATGGCTCGCTCGCGCTCGATCCCTCGTCGCGTGGCCGTGGAAGCACGAGCGCTGTGCCTGGCTGCAGACGGAATGAGCAGTGCAGAAGTTGCCCGCCGCTGCGACATCGGCGCCGACACGGTCCGCCGCTGGAAGGCGCGCTTTGCGCTCCGGGGCGTGGAGGGCGTCGGGACGATCGCCCCGGGCCGCGGTCGAAAGCCAACCTGCACCCCTCTAGTCGTGGCGCGAATCCTCGACACCACGGCGAACGAGCTCCCGCCGGACGGACGGGCTCGGTGGTCCACTCGAACGCTTGCCAAGCGCCTCGGCCTGAGCAAGGACACGGTGGCGCGGGTGTGGCAGGCACATGGAGTGAGACCGACCGAAGACCTGCGCGTCGAGCCCGAGGCCGCGGTCAACTGACCGATTGAGACCGGCCGGGGAGGCGCTCGTGCTCGGGCGCCTGAACCCGGGTCGGGCCGAAGTCCGGACCATTCGCATCCGGTCGAGCCGTCGGTGAGGATGGTCGGATGCCAGGAGCGGGACGAGGAGCCGACGGACCGAGCCTCTTCGACGCCGCGGCCGCCAAGGAGCTCGAACGCCGGGCACCGCTCGCCACCCGCCGGCGCCCTCGTCGCCTGGAGGAGGTGGTCGGCCAACGCCATCTGCTTGCCCCCGGGGCGCCGTTTCGCTCGCTCGTGGAGACCGATCGGCTCTCGTCCGCGGTCTTCTTCGGGCCTCCCGGCACCGGCAAGACGACGGTGGCCGGCCTGATCGCCGAGGCGTCCTCCAAGGCGTTCGTGCCGCTCTCGGCCGTGAGCGCGGGCGTGCGCGAGGTTCGAGAGGTCCTCGAGGACGCCCGCCGTCGGCTCGGCAGCGAAGGGCGGGGAACGATCCTCTTCCTGGACGAGATCCACCGCTTCAGCCGGTCCCAGCAAGACGCCCTGCTTCACGGGGTCGAGGACGGAACGGTGGTCCTCATCGGGGCCACCACCGAGAACCCCTTCTTCGCCCTCAACGCACCGCTGCTCAGCCGCTCGACGCTGTGGCGTTTCGAGCCGCTCTCGAGCGACGAGCTGGCGAGCGCGGCGCGCGCCGCGCTCGCCGACGAGGGCGTCGACGCGGACGAGGAGGCGATCGCCGCGGCCACCG
>JAODBN010000235.1 GCA_025463965.1 Acidimicrobiaceae bacterium | reverse complement strand
CCCGAGGCTCGGGTCGGCGTGCCGAAGCTCGATGCGCTGGTGCTGGTAATAGAACTCGCCGTGGGCCTTCGCGATCAGACCGGCGACACCGGCGTTCACCGGCCGCCCGTCGCTCTCGATCACGTAGTAGGCCTGCTCGGTCAGCTCCCAGCGACGGCGTAGCTCGCCCGTGAGGATCTCTTTGATCTCGCTCGCCTGCGTGCTCACGTCGGTCCCGTCGCGGCGCCCGGACTGCCACGCGTCGACGAGGCCAGCCAATCGGTCGCGGTCCAGCTCCGGGGCCATCGTCGGTGAGACCGAAAGCCTTTCCGCCTTGGCGGCAGCCCCGATCCGTGCGTCTCGGTCGCCGCTAGTGGTCAGCCACGCGAGCTGGAAGCCGAGGTGCGCGGTGCGGGCGTCCTGCGTCGGGAAGACGTACGCCTGGTCGAGCAGCGCGCTCGCGCTCACGACGTGCTGGTTGCCGGCGCGCGTGGTGTCCCGGAACATCCAGCCGGCGAGCCGGCCGAGCGCGCGCAGGATCTCGAGGTTGGTCCCGCCGAACTTCGTCTGCGAGTACGTGTAGCTGAGCTGGTGGAGCAGCGCGACGTGCTGACCGTTCGGCAGCCAGACCTGTCGGAGGTCCTCGGGGATGGCATGCCGCGGATCCGGGGCCGGGTCGTAGGTCCAGCCGTGGACTCGCAGGTGTTCGAGGAGGTCCTCGGCGAACGCCGCGCAGAGGTCGCCGACATCGTCGCGGACACGGCCGTCGGGGACGGAGCGGATCGTGGGCTCCGATCCGACCGTTCCCCACGCGATCCCCCACGGGCGCGACTCGCCGGCCATGCGCACGAATGCGACTACGAGCGCGTCCTTGTCCGGCACGACCGCCTGGTGGATCGTGTCGTAGCGAGGGAGGGGCCGGCCCTCGTCCCACGCCTGCAACTTGCGGGCGACCGCGGTGACCGTGCTCACTGTCCCGCCAGTTGCCGCTGGACGTCGGTCTCGCGGTCGTCGGCCGGAGTGGCGCCGTTGATCAGCTCGATCGCGCGCGTCACGGTCGTCTCGCCGAGGAGCCGCTTGACCTCTCCGCCGAGGATCACGGCGTCGTCGGCCTCGACCGCACGTGCGTGGCAACGTGGCGCGAGGTCGCAGAACGAGAGGCACGCCTCCGAGTAGTCAGTCGGCGCGCCGAGGACCCGCTCGATCAGCGCCGGGTTGTCGGCGGCGAAGTCGTCCTTGCGAACAATCGCCTGCGCGACCTCCTCCAGCCGGTTGAACCCGCGCTCGGCGCGGATCGCCTGGTAGGTGAGATCCTCACCCGCGCGAATCGAGGGGGAGTTGGAGCCGGGCCAGGTGAAGACGAGGAAGCCATCGGGGGCGATGACGAGCTCGGCGACGAGCCCGAGGGCCTCCACGGTGAGCGTAAGGGCGTGGCGGTAGATCCCCGCCTGGGCACGGGCTGAAGCGAGCTGCTGCGGGTCTGTGTGTCCGCCACGGTCGGGAAAGACCTTGATCTCCCCGACCGTGACCCTCGCGCGGCGGTCGTCAGTGATGGTCACGGTCGCGGCGTCGATGATGAGCAGCGCCTCGGGGAGGATCACTCCCCGCGGGATCTTGATCATCGGCGCCGCAATGACCGTCTCAGAGCTCGACGGGTCGGACGCGAGTCGGCGCAGCCACTCGCTCGTCTCCGCGACCGCCTCGTCCACGGTCGTCAGCCGGGTGCCGCGGTTCATCTTCAGCCGCAGGTCCAGGAACCCGCTGGAGCCGGCGGGCAGCGAGCCCTTGCGCTCGAGGGCGGCGCGGAGGCGCGCAGCGTCGTCGTAGAAGAGCCCGGCCTCAAAGATGTTGCCGCGCGCAAGGGCAAACGGGGACTGGCCGAAGCTCGGGTCGAGGCCCACCTTCTCGGCCACCTTGTCGAGACGAACGTTGTGGACGGCCGAAAGCGTGTTGGCCTCGCACGTGGGATTCTTCGCCCACTGCTCGAACCGGCCGCGCGTGTTGCGGCGCGCTTCCTCTCGGGCTTCGTCAGTCTCGGCCATGGTCACTCCCCTCAGGAAGCGAGGGTACTTAGCCGGCGTGACGGGGCGCGCGGCGACAGCGTCATCGACTCGGCCTGCTGTCATTCAGCGGGATGCGGCCTGCCCGATGCCCAGCGATCGGCTACGTTCCTCCCATCACGGTGGCCGCTTGCGGCGCGCCACGATGAACTAGCACCATGGCCACCTCCCGCAGCCGCGCCGTCGATCACCTCGGCTTCATCGGGCGGACGCTCGAGGAGCTCACCGGGTTCTCGACGCTCGCGTTCGAGCTGATTCAGAACGCCGACGACAGCTCCCAGGGGGCAAGACGTCTGCGATTCGACATCCGCGCCGACGCTCTCTGGGTCGAGGACGACGGAGGGTTCACTGACTGTGAGCGACAGGAGCTTGGTCCCGACAAATGCCCGTTCTTGGACACCCTCGGCCATCGGTGCGACTTCCACTCGTTCCGGCTGCTGTCTGGCCGCGATAAGCAGGCGCGCGGCGACACGACCGGAGCCTTTGGGATCGGCTTCACGGCGGTCTACCAAGTAGCCGATCTTCCCGAGATCATCTCCGGCACCCGCCATTGGGTGGTCGACGAGACGCAGCCCGAAGAGGATCGAATCAGGGAGACCCTGCTGGATCGACCTCACGACGGGACGAGGATTGTTCTGCCGTGGGCGTACGATGCAAGGAGCCCGTTTCGCGCGAGGATCAAAGCGGCGCCGGCACCACCCGACGTGCGCGATCAGTTGGAGCAAGCGCTAGACGAGGCTCTGGCTCCAGCGATGTTGTTCCTTCGCCATCTCGAAGTGATCGAGATCGCGCTGAACGGCGAGGTAGTCCGCGCCGTCACGCGAACAGTCGAGGAGGACGAGGTCCTGATCGATGACGGAGGCGAGCGGCGCCGATGGCGCCTGATTCGCGGCGACTTCAGCGGCGAGGCGGCCCGCCTCCGGGCTCAGCACGACGGCCGGATCGAGCCGGCGCGGTCGCCGGACGTCTCGATCGCGATCCCGATCGACTTCGACAACACCGGACGGGTCTGCTCGACACTCCCGACCGCCCAGCTGTCGGGACTGCCGATCCACGTCAACGCCGAGCTGTACCTGCAGTCGGACCGGCGCCGACTTGGCATGGGGGCACCACACCAGCACGACTGGAACACAGCTGCGCTGCGGTGCACTGCCCAGCTCCTTGCCGACGCGCTCGGCGATCTCCCTGATCTACTCGGGCCTACCCGGCTGTGGCAGGCGATACGGGACGCACGTCGGCTCGATCAGGACGAGCACCCAGACGCTGTCGGCAAGGCGCTCGCGGCCTTCTGGGAGTGCCTCGACGCGGAGATCCCCGAGCACAAGGTCGTGTGGACGAGCAACGAGCGATGGGTCAGCGTCGAGGAGGCACGGTACGCGCAGTCCGATGAGGAAGAGGCTGCATTCCCGGTTCTGGAGGCACTCGGCCTCAACCTCGTCCATCCGGTGCTCCGGCCGTTGCAGAACACGCTGCGTACGGTCGGCGTCGCGCTCCTGGGCGTTGCGGACATTGCGGAGGCCCTCCGCGCTGGTGGGCTAGTCGAGGCATTGCGGATCGACGAGCTGCCAGCCCCGCTCAATAATTCAACGCACCGAGCAGAGCTGTGGGTCGAGTTGGGGCGCCTGGTCGGTCGCCTATCCGACAATCAGCGCGACAGCGCGCGTAGTGCGCTTGAGACGGCCGCGGTCGTCCCCTCGCTCGCCGGCGAACTCACAACGATCGACGGCGTGTGGCGCACGGACGCTGCGTCTCGAGAGCTCCTGCACCGCGTGGCCCCCGCTGTTCCGTTCCTCGCTGAGGGGCAGCTCCCGGAGGAGGCCGCCCCGCTTGCCGACCTGTGCGATCCAATGACACCAGGCGACGCGATCGCAGAACTTGACGAGGCCTCCTTGGACGTGAGCGCGGAGGACGGGCGTGCGCTTGTCGCCTGGTTCGCCCGACGCGAGGTCGATCTCAGTGACGACAACAAGAAGACCCTCGCGCAGCTCCCCATCTTCCCCTCACGGGAGGGAACCCACGCGCTTACCGAGTTGGCGCTCCCCGGCGGCTTCGACGATCCGCTCGACCTCGCTCTCCTCGTCGATCGGGACCTCTCTCGCGAGCACGAGGCGTTCCTCGGCCGCCTCGGAGTTCCCAAGCTCAGCTTCCCGACCTACGCAACCGAACAGGTACCGCGAGCATTCGCCCGCCCCGACCTGACAGGCGCGCAGCGGCATGCCGTGGTGGCCCTCCTCGCTCAGCGCAAGGGCCAGCTCGACGACGAGCCTGCGGCGCACACTGCTCTAACTGCACTCGACGTCGTCGAGTGCACCGACGGCACTTGGCGGCAGCCAAGAAAGGCCTACCTCGAGCGCCCCGAGGTCATCGCTGTCCTCGGACCGACGTACCCCTTTGCCGTGCTTCCACACGAGCATTCCGTAGCGGTCGAGGAACTACTGGTGTGGCTGGGTGTCGCGGACAGCCCGCGCCCGGCTGATGTCATAGCGCGAGCGGAGGACATCTCCGAGCAGGCCGTGACTGTCCAGCACCGCACGATCGTCGAGCGCATCGTCCAGTGGCTCGGTGAAAGGTGGCTGCTCCTGCAACCCACCGACCATACGCAGTTCGAGGGGCTGCGCTCCGCCAGGTGGCTTCCGATGCGCGGCAGCGACGCATGGCACTTGCCCGCTGAACTCGACCTCATCTATCGCGACTACCTCTATGGCTCACAGGGGCATTTCCTAGACCTTCCGCAGCGGGTCCAAACCCGCTCAAATGCCTTTCTCGCTTGGCTCGGACTCGAGGACAACCCAACCGTCGAACAGGTCGTCGAGCACCTGCGCTACTGCGCCGAGACCGACACGCAGCCCAACAAGGAGGTCTACGCATTCTTGAACCAACACGCCGATGCTCCCGAGATAGGGACGCTTCGGAACGTCGCGTCCCTGCACATCCAAGGGCGGTGGCTCAAGCCCTCGGAGGTGTTCTGGACCGACCACCCCTTCGGTGAGTGGCGCCGCCGGCTCGGCCACGAGTTCGCTCGGTATCGCGACCTCTTCGACCAGCTTGGGGTGGAAGAGACGCCAAAGTGGCCGCAGGCGCTCGCCGTCATGCACGACATCTCAGCGATGTACGCCCCGAGCAACGCCGAGCTGTCCGACGACGACCGGTCGATCCTCCTCGAGTGCTGGCGCCTGTGTGACAGCGCCTTGGTTGGCGGGGAGATGAGCCCGGACAAACTAGGCGAGCTTTCTGGCAGGAAGGTTGTCGCAGACGACCGGAGTGTGCTCATGCGGCCCTCACTCCTGTACTTCGAGGATCTGCCTGGGCTGGCTGACGAGCTGCCCGGCATTCGTGATCACGTGATCCGCCGACCCGACGGGGCATGGCGTGCAATGCGCGCCGCCGGCGTTGAGGACCTGAGCAAGGTTGCGATCGCCAACGTCGTTGACCTCGGGAGCCGGCTGGACGGTGACCAACTGTGTGCACGCCTTCCTGAGCGCGAAGAGGAGCTCGCCCGCGTTATCGCGCCGGGCATTGAGTTTCCGTGGCGGGATCTCTCGTCGCAGCTGGGGGAGATCCGCTGCGTTGTCGTCAGCT
>JAODBN010000219.1 GCA_025463965.1 Acidimicrobiaceae bacterium | reverse complement strand
GAAGGAACGGGCCTTTCCATCCTGCCGGCCGGTGCCTTCCCGAACTACCTCGGCGACAGCTTCGCCAAGATTCCCGTCGACGGCTTGCCCCCCCGGCTCGTCGGGGTGGCTCAGCGACGCCGCGGGCTCCCCGGAGCACCCGTCCGGGCCGTGCTCGAGATCCTCTCCGAGATCGTCTTCGATCCCGCTCGAGTGCCTCCCGGGGTCCGACCCGTCGCCCCGGGCGGCTCGGTGCACTCCCCCCTGATCCCTCCGGCCGGGCCCTTCGGCCCGAGACCGACGGGAGTGACGCGCCTCGGAACCCCCGCTCCGGGCCTCGTCGCACCGGTGCCACCGAGCGCCGAGGTGATCGAGAGCGTCCCCGCTCGGCTTGCGGGCCCACGGGCCGGCGGCGACGCGTAAGCGCTGGCGAGACAGGGCCCCACGCTCCCGTGAGCGGGGTGAATTGCCTCCGCGGACACGGTGCGACCCGGCTCTACCAGTCGCCCGGTGAGGCACTGAACAATCGCTCAGCGTGCTCCGGGCGATGGGCGTCATCCTCGGGCGCCGTCACCGCCATCCAGGTCTTCCCGCGCTGGCCGGCGTGACAGCGGCGGGCGCCACATCAGCCACAGCGGCGGGCCGCCGTCCGGGACGACCACCTGTCGCTCGACCCCGAAGCCCTGCCGCGCGTAGAACGCGACGTTCTCGAGTCGGGAGCACTCGAGGTAGGCCGGAAGCCCCGACGCGTCACAGCGCGCCAGGACGGGCTCCATGAGGGCCGTCCCCACTCCCCTTCCCTGGCGGTGCGGCAGGGTGCCGATCGTCCCGAGGTACCAGTGACGGGTACGGGGGTGGTACGAGGCGAGGAGCCGCGCCAGGCGGCGCGTCGCGATGACCCGCGCCCCGAGCGTCGTCACAAGCGACAGGTGGGCCAGCACGTCCGCGAGGCGTGGCGCCAACGCGTCCGGCGGGACCCACAGCGCGGCCGCCTCGGCGTCGCCCGCCACCCAGGCCTCACCTCGGGGCAGGTAGCTGCGCCGCAGCTGCAGGGCGAAGAACCGCTCGAGGCCAGCGGCGCGCCGGTCGGGGTCCGGGAAGATGAACGAGGCGACCGGGTCGGTGGAGAACGCGCTGGCAAGGCAGCGGGCGACGGCGGGGACGTCCTCGAGACTTCCTCGCCGGATCTCGGTCAAGCTCGGGTGCCCGCTCCGGGCCCTCGGCTCAGCCCCAGATGGCCTGACCGCTGGCGGCGTCGAAGAAGTGGAAGCGCGCCGCGTCTACGGCGAGGCGGAACGTGTCACCCGCCTTCACTGGGGTGCGGGGGTCGACGCGGGCGACGCCCTCGCCGTGCACGTCGAGCTGGCCGAGGTTAAGCCCCTCGGCCTGTGCCTCCTGGGTGCCCTCGGCCTGGACGCGGTGGGCGTCGATCTGGAAGTGCACGAGCAGCTCGCTGCCAAGCGCCTCGACGAGATCGACCCTGCTGGTGATGACCGTGAGTCCCGCCGCCTCGCTCGAGGGAATCAGGTGCTCCGGTCGGATGCCCACAACGACCGGCCGGTTCGCGTAGGCACGCAGTCCCGGCCGCAGCTCGTAGAGCGAGGCCGGGAGCGACAGGTTCTGGTCGCCGAGCGCGAGCGTGTTGCCGTCTGCCGACAGGCCTGCTTCGAACAGGTTCATGGCCGGCGAGCCGATGAAGGCCGCGACGAACAGGTTCGCCGGGTGGTCGTAGAGGGCCTGGGGAGACTCGCACTGCTGGAGCTCGCCCGAGCGCATCACCGCGACGCGGTCGCCCATGGTCATGGCCTCGGTCTGGTCGTGGGTGACGTAGAGAGTGGCCACCCCGAGCCGGCGCTGGATGCGCAGCACCTCGGCGCGCATCTGGACGCGCAGCTTGGCATCGAGGTTCGAGAGCGGCTCGTCCATCAAGAAGACGGAGGGCTCTCGCACGATGGCGCGGCCCATGGCGACGCGCTGGCGCTGGCCACCGGAGAGCTGGCCCGGCTTGCGGTCCAGCCACTCGGTCAGCCCGAGAACCTCGGCTGCCGCCTTGACCCGCCGACTGATCTCCTCTTTGCCCATCTTCCGGAGCTTGAGGGCAAAGCCGATGTTCTCGGCCACCGTCATGTGGGGGTAGAGCGCGTAGTTCTGGAAGACCATCGCGATGTCACGGTCCTTCGGGGACACGTCGTTCATCACGCGGTCGCCGATCAGCAACGTGCCGCCGGTGATGTCCTCGAGCCCAGCGACCATGCGCAGCGCGGTGGTCTTCCCGCAGCCCGAAGGGCCAACGAGGACCATGAACTCGCCCTCGGCGACTTCAAGGTCGAGGCCATGGAGGGCCTCGAAACCGTTCGGATAGACCTTCTTGATCTTGTCCAAGGTGATCGGTGCCACGTGCTTTGTTCCCCCACTTCGCTCTGCGCCCGCACTGCGTGCGCGCCCTAACTGCTGATGACCACGCCCTCGTAGGGGCCGAGCTCGATCAATCCTTGCACAACGGCTCGCTCGCGCTCCATGTTGCTCGAGCAGCGTACGGCGTCAGCGCCCGGCGGGAGCGCCGCCCTGATCGCTACGCCGCTGAAGTTGGCCGCGACGACGAGCGGGCCGACCGAGAAGATCCACCGGTCAGATGCCACCTCCAGCTCCCCATACGGCGCGACCGAGCCCGAAAGGTGCTCACGGCGCAGCGCCAGAAGCTCCCGGGTCAGTCCGAGCATCGAGCCGGGCTCGGCGCGCTGAGCAGCGACGCTCCCTCCGGGGACCTCCCCGATCGGAAGCCATGGGTCGACCGCTGCCCGAGTGAAGCCCCGTCCCGCGGTGTCGTCCCAGGGCAGGGGCGTCCGACCGCGGTCGCGCACCGGTCGGTTGCCGCGATTTCCCATGGTCATCGGGTCGCGCTGAAGGGCCGGGGGAACGGCGACGTCGGTCATGCCGATCTCGTCGCCGTAGTACAGGACGACGGTCCCGGGGAGCATGGTGAGCAGCAACAGGCCGAGGCGCGTCCTGCGCTCGTCACCGGCGCCCCAGCGCGAAGCGAAGCGACCGATGTCGTGATTCGAGGCCATCCACACCGGACAGCCCGTCCCGAGGGCACTCACCGTGTCGCCGACCACCTTGGCGAGCACCTCGGCCTCGAGCGGGGCGAAAGCGAACGGGAAGTTGAAGCCGAGCTGGAGCTCGTCGTCCTCTCCGTAGTACCGGGCGAGTCGGTCGGGCTCGAAGACCCAGGTCTCGCCGAGCAACAGCCGCTCGGGTGCATAGGACCTGGCCATCTCGCGCCACTGGCGGTAGACCTCGTGGGTCTCGGGGCGGTTCATGGAGTAGATCCGGTCGAATCCGAAACGTCCCTCGAGATCGCCCGGGTCCTGCACCGGGGGGTTGTCCCGCAGCTGCGCATCTTTGTAGAGGCCGTGGGCGACGTCGATGCGAAAGCCCGCCACCCCCCGGTCGAACCAGTAGCTGAGCACCTGCTCGAACGCTGCGTGGACCTGCGGATTCCACCAGTTCAGATCCGGCTGGCTCTCGAGGAAGTTGTGGAAGTAGTACTGCCCGCTGGCTTCGTCCAAGGTCCAGCCCGACTCCCCGGTCGCGTCGAGCCAGTTGTTCGGCGGCTCGCCATCGGGGCCCGGGTCGGCCCACACGTAGTAGTCACGGGTCTTCGCATCCCGGCTACCGAGCGCTTCGACGAACCAGGCGTGCTCCGAGCTGGTGTGGTTCGGGACGAGATCGAGCAGCACGCGCATCTTGCGCTCGGTCGCCGACTTGATGAGGGCGTCGAGGTCGTCGAGGGTGCCGAGCTCGGGGTGGACCCCGAGGTAGTCCGAGACGTCATAACCCCAGTCGTGGTCCGGCGACGGCATCGTCGGCGAGAGCCAGACGCCGTCCACTCCGAGCCACTCGAGGTAGTCGAGATGGGCGACGAGCCCGGGGAGGTCCCCGTAGCCGTCCCCGTTCGAATCGGCGAAGGAGCGGACGTAGCACTGGTAGAGGACGGAGCCCTCCCACCAGCGCCGCTCGCCGGGTGCCGACGCCGAGTGGCTCATCGTCCGCCTGCCGGGGCAAGCGTGGACGCGGCCTGGAATGAGACGGAGCGGGCACAGCGGACGGTTCGCACGATGCCAGACGCTAGTGGTGGAGCCGGGCCCGCCGAGACGACCCGGGCGGTGCAGCGCGTCGCTGGCTCAGCAGGCCCCCTGGACGATCGACGACCAGTCGAGGGGCGGGCGCCCGCCGTCTCGGGACTGGTGAACCGGCGCAGTGGTCGCACCCTGAGCGAGGGTCACCTCGAGCACCTGGTGGCGCGGGCGGACCGGCAGACCCTTGCCGAGCGCCAGCAGCCGCTCGGCGGCGAGCCGCCCACCCTCGCGCAGCGGGTGACGCACGGTCGTGAGCAGCAGGCGGGCTGTTTGCGCCAGGCCGTCGTTTCCGACGATCGACAACTGTCCGGGGACCGGGATCCGCAGCGCTTGCGCGGCGAACAGCGCGCCCGCGGCCGCCACGTCCGACGCGGTGGCGATCGCCGTGGGTGGCCGACTCTGGCAGAGCAGCGTCGTCGCGGCCTTGACGGCGTCCTCCATCGAAGTGCCCCCGTAGCGGACGAGGCCGCGCTCGATCGCTATCCCCGCAACGGCCAGCGCCTCGAGGTGGCCGGCCATGCGGCGACGCGCCGAGCGCAGCGCTGGCTCCCCCGAACCGCCCTCGGAGAGAAACCCGATCCGGCGATGTCCGAGGGCCAGCAGGTGCTCGGTTGCCAGCCGTCCGGCGAGGACGTCGTTGACGACCGTCGAGGGCAGGCCTTTGATGCCGACATCGAGAGCGACGAGGGGCAGACGTGAGAGCGAGAGCAGAGCGGCCTCCTCTGGCGTCGTTTCCACTGCGCACAGCAGCGCCCCGGCGAGCGTGGGGACCGCGCCGAGCAGTCCGAGCCACCGCTGGCGGTCGGTCGCTTCGCTGATATCGGCAATGACCACCCGCAGTCCCGAGTCTCGAAGCACCTCCTGTGCCCCCGCGAGTCGCTCGGCGATCGCTGGGCGGGAGGGGAACGGCGCGACAAAAAGGACGGCCGGCTCGCCGAGACCGTCCCCCACGAGCACGCCTGCATCGCGCACGCAGCTACCTCCAGTGGGGACCGTAACGCGTCGTGGTTGGACTACCC
>JAODBN010000435.1 GCA_025463965.1 Acidimicrobiaceae bacterium | reverse complement strand
CTTGTTCGCTGCCTCAAGTTGAAAGAGTGCCTCTCTCACCGCGGTAAGTTGGGACTCCGCAGCAACGCTGGGATGGAGAGCCGCTGCGATGTTCTCTGCAGTGCGGTGAATGCTCTTTACGTACTGGAGTAGGCAGATTACTTTGGCGACGGACTGAGCGAGTGGGTGTTCGAGCTCCTTCGAAATTGATGAGATCTTCGCGCGGACTTCTGATCCGATGTTACTCTCGACTAGATCGTACACCTGATCGAACCGAGCGATAGAGCCGACTGGTTCGCTCGCGAGATCCACTGCTGGGTTTATCAGCAACTGCTGCGCCAACTTGATGATGGTGCGGTTTGCGCCACCGACATGCTTGCTCGCCCCGCCCTGCGTCCGAAGTCCTGACACTACCTGGATGATCAGATCAATCTGGTAGGGCAGGAGCGGATAGAGATCGATGAAGCTGTCGCGGGTAAGGTCGGGCAGTTTGATATCGGCAGTAAGCCGAGTATGTTCTGTGAACCTACCCCGGTGCTGGTCAAAGAGCTCCCCTAACGTCTTCTCGGCGGCAGCGTTCTTCGCCAGAACTCGTCGGCTCGTCACCTCGGAGATGTCGGAAGGCTCGAGGTGGACCTGCAAAGGGAACCGGTCCATCAGGCGGGCAAGCTCAATCTTCTTGTCGTCGAGCCCGCTGACAAGCTCGCCAAGCTTCTCTTGTGAAGTAACTGCGATCCAGTGCCTGCCACGGCCTTTCACACCGAGGCTCTGAACAACCGCCGCCAAATCCAGCATCTTCTGCACATCGCGAGCAACGAACTGGCCGACTTCGTCTACGACGAATATGAGCGCTTGGCCAGGGCGCCGGCGATTCATCAGCTCATTCGCACGTTCCGCAAGCTTTCCGGGTGATATGTCGGCCTTGTTTTTGACAGCTTTCACCCATGAATCGGCCATCGGGTACGTCTCGGGATGCAAGCTGTGTAGGACCCGGCTCGACTCACTGAGGGCGAATGCAACTTTGCCTTTCTCGACGGACCATTCTTTGCTATAGAGACGTCGGTACTCGGCTTCAAATCCTTCGAGTTGACCCTTTTCCTCAAGGGCAATTTCCAATTCCGAAAGATCGAGGTCTTTTGCGTAGCCAAGACTCTGAAGAAAGAGACCGTACATGATCTCGGTTAGAGACTGATTTCCGCTTCGGATGCCTCGGTCAGTCGACACATCGAATATAACTGCGTGAGTGGGTATCTTCTCGTTTATCGCCTTAAGCAGAACCCGAAGCTTGTTGTCGCCTCCCCTTTGGGCGAAGCGATCGCCGGCCGGGATGCCAGCTACGGGGCGATTCTCAATCGCCAGGCCCAGCATCTTTGCAAAGCTAGATTTGCCGGACCCAAAGAAGCCCGAGATCCATATGGCAATGCCCTCGTGCGGCTTATTGGGCGTCTCGCGAAACACATCAAAAATGTCAGTGTAGTGCGACCGAATGGCATCTGTCACCACATATTCGTTGATCTCGTCGCGCAAGACATCATCGATGGTCTGATCAACCTTGATGACCTCCTCGATACGACGACGGATGTCGTTGGCGAAAAGGCTTTGAATCGGTTGGTTGGCCATTCTGAATTCCCGTCAAAAGATCTTGGGGCGGTAATTATGCTCGGCAGCCAGCACGCCCATGAATCGCAGCCCGGCTGTCCCATCGAGATCGCCGGGATAGAAAAGGACTGCCGGTAAGATGACCCGTCCTTTGAGCTGCTCTAGCAACGAGAATGTGCGGTACATCGGAAATAGGGCACCAGTGCGCAGGATGAAGACGATATCGTGAAGAGGATCAGGATCGTCGGGCATCCTCCCCGCCACCAGCTCCACGAGAGGCGCATACTCCGAGAGGACCGAGTGCACGGTCTCGACTATCGTGCTTGTGCCTTGCTGGCGCTCCGCAGCAAACCACTCTTCAAGTGGCCGCTCCGTACGCATCGCTTCGTCGAGGCATTCGGCCAATGATATGCGCCTGATGCGCTTTCCCTTTTGAGTAAGCCGCGTCTCAAGCAATGTGATCTGCGTACGAAGTTCGAATTCATCGTCGGCTTCGTAGCGAAAAATCGCATAAGGCATGTCGTGATAAGCGCTTATGCGCTCACGTGGATCGGTCAGATCGAGTACGGGTTCCAGGCTTGACTTAATGCGGTGTACGAGATCGCTCATGCCACCATTTTTTCCGCGTACTCGCTGGCGTTGGCACAGGGCAGTGTGAGATCCACGATGCTGCCGGCGACCTGATAGTCCACTTTGCGATACTGATGAAGCCGAAGCAGCTCCCGCTCAACATCCGAGGGGCGCATCAGGAACATCCGCCAGTCTTCCGACTCTAGAGATTTGCGCGGGCTGAGCATCTCCTCCCGAATTGCGTAGAGAAGATAGAGGAAGCTCCGCTCTGGCAAGTGGTAGCTCGCAAACGCTTTGACGGCACTTCCGCGAAGCAACCCGAAATCCACCGCAATCTTGAGCAGGGCGCCGGCGACGCGATTTAGAGTTGTCTCGCTCCAAACGTGTTCAGTAGTTCCACCTCGACTCCCCACACTGCGAAGGTGCTCATAAAGGTCGTCGGTCCGAACGCGATAAGTACCCGATACAAAGGTTGGAAAAAGCCAGTTGACTAGAAAGTCACGAAGCAGGAACTCATCGCGTGTGATGTGCCACAGAAGTATCGGCCTCCACTCTTCGATGGGGC
>JAODBN010000199.1 GCA_025463965.1 Acidimicrobiaceae bacterium | reverse complement strand
GCCCTTTCCACCCTGGTGGTCAACAAGATCCGTGGCACCTTCAAGTCCGTCGCCGTCAAGGCGCCTGGCTTCGGTGACCGCCGCAAGGCCATGCTGCAGGACATCGCCATCCTCACCGGTGGTCAGGTCATCACCGAGGACGTCGGCCTCAAGCTCGAGAACGTGACCCTCGACCTGCTGGGCCAGGCCCGCAGGGTGGTCGTCACCAAGGACGAGACCACCATCGTCGAGGGCGCCGGCAGCGAAGAGGACATCCGCGGGCGGATCAACCAGCTCAAGGCCGAGATCGAGAACACCGATTCCGACTACGACCGGGAGAAGCTGCAAGAGCGCCTGGCCAAGCTCTCGGGCGGCGTGGCGATCATCAAGGTCGGCGCGGCCACCGAGGTCGAGCTGAAGGAAAAGAAGCACCGCATCGAGGACGCCGTCTCGACGACGAAGGCGGCCATCGAGGAGGGCGTGGTCCCCGGCGGCGGGGTCGCCTTGCTCCGCGCTCAAGCGGCCATCCTGGACCGGTCCGAGAAGCTCGAGGGCGACGAGGCCACCGGGGCGCGGCTGGTCTCCCGTGCGGTCGAAGAGCCCCTGAAGCAGATCGCTGTCAACGCCGGGCTCGAGGGCGGCGTCGTGGTCGAGCGCGTGCGCAACCTGAAGAACCGCTCCGAGGGCCTGAACGCGGCCACCGGCGAGTACGAAGACCTCTTCAAGGCGGGCGTCATCGACGCTGCCAAGGTCACCCGCTCGGCCCTGCAGAACGCCGCGTCGATCGCCGCGCTGTTCCTGACGACCGAGGCGCTCGTCGTCGACAAGCCCGAAGAGAAGGGCGCCGCCCCGATGCCTGGCGGCGGCATGGAGGACTTCTAGTCCGACCCGATTCCAGCGGCTCGACCGCCGGAAGCTCAGAGCACGAGCGAAGGGGCGCCGCCGGGCGCCCCTTCGTCGCGCCCGGCTTCGGGACGCCCGGCTTCGGGACGCCCGGCTTCGATGAGCGCCGAGGGTTCGGCCCATGCGGAGCGCCTTAGACTCACGCCGTGACCGAGCAATCCGCACCCGAGGAGCACCCGGCGAACGAGCACGCCACGATCACCGGCTGGCGGGTCCTCCATCTGTTCTGCACGCTGCAAGGCGATGCGAACGGGGATGCCATCGAGCTCGCCTTGAAGCAGTGCCAGGCCGACGGCCACCAAGTGGTGACGGCCGCGCTGCTCGGACACAAGGCGGAACTCGCGGTGATGGCTCTCGGTCCGTCCGAGGAGCGCCTGCTCCAGCTGCAGCAGGCGCTCCGGCGGGCAGGCTGCATCCCGAACTGGTCCTACGTCTCGCTGACCGAGATCTCCGAGTACGCGCGCACGATCCCAGAAGCGATGCGGGAGGCCCGGCTGCACCCGGTGCTGCCGCCGGAGGGGATGCCCGCGTTCTGCTTTTACCCGATGTCCAAGCGCCGCAGCGAGGACGCCAACTGGTATGCGCTCGACTACGAGGAGCGGCTCGCCTTGATGCACGGCCATGGCCGGACCGGCCGGACCTTCCACGGGCGGGTCCTTCAGCTCGTGACGGCTTCGACGGGCCTCGACGACTGGGAGTGGGGCGTCACCCTCTTCGGCCGGAGCCTCGACGACCTGAAGGAGTGCGTCTACTCGATGCGCTTCGACGAGGCCTCCGCCCGCTTCGCCGAGTTCGGGCCCTTCCTGACCGGTCGGCTCGCCAGCCCCTCAGAGATCCTGGCGGCGCGTCGGTGAGCGTCACGCTTGCCGAGATCGCCGCCGTCGAGCTGGACCGGCTCGAGGAGGTGCTCCGCCGCCTCGGGCGCGTCGTGATCGCCTTCTCGGGCGGCGCCGACTCTGCGTTCCTCGCCCGGGTCGCAACCGAGACCCTCGGCAAGGACAACGCGTGCTGTGTCACCGCCGTGTCTGCCTCCCTCGCCCCCGAGGAGCTCGAGGACTGCCGGGCGCTCGCCAGCGAGTGGGACCTCTCGTTGGTGGAGGTCTCCACCGGCGAGCTATCCAACCCCGCCTACGCGCGAAACGACCTCGATCGGTGCTTCCACTGCAAGAGCGAGCTGATGGAGGCCCTCTCCCCGATCGCCACGCAGCGCGCTGCGGTGGTCGTGCTCGGCGTCAACCTTGACGATCTCGGCGAGCACCGTCCAGGACAGCGGGCCGCCTCCGAGCAGGGGGCGGTCTTCCCCCTCGTCGAGGCGGGCTTCACCAAGGCGCGCCTGCGTGAGGTGTCGCGCCAGCTCGGCTTGAGGACCTGGGACAAGCCGGCCGCCGCCTGTCTGGCCTCACGACTTCCCCACGGAACCCCGGTCACCTTCGCCCGGCTCGAACGAGTTGCTCGGGCCGAGTCGGGCCTCCGGCGGCTCGGGCTCGGACAGCTGCGGGTGCGCCACCACGGCGACACCGCTCGGCTCGAGGTGGAGCCGCGGGCCATGGAGAGCGTCCTCGCCCGGCGGACAGCGGTGATCGAGGCGGTCCATGAGGCCGGCTACCGCTACGTGACCTTGGACCTGGAAGGCTTCCGGTCGGGCAACCTCGCCCAGGCCGCACTCGAAGAGCGGGAGCAAGGGTGAGCGTGAGCGTGCGTGTCCGGCTGGTGTTCCCCGACGAGCTCGTGCGCGAGCCCGTGCTCGCCCGACTCAGCCGCACCTTCGCGGTGGAGCCCAACGTGCGCCGGGCGAGCGTGGACGAGAGCTCGGGCTGGATCGTGTGCGAGCTCGAGGGAGCCGCCGCGGAGATCGACGCGGCCATCGCCTGGCTCCAGGAGACCGGGGTCCGCGTCGAGCTGCTCGGAGACGTCGTCGAGAGCTAGCGCGGCCGGTCCCCGCGGCGCTCCTCGCCCGGGTCTCTGGGAGCAACCTGCCATCCGGTGCTCGAGGTGGAGCGCCGCTCGAGGAACATGCACCCGTCCGGGCAGGCGAATGGGAACGGCTCGTTGGCTCCGAGGCGGCATCGCTCGATCCGCTCGCCGGACCGGGTGCTCTGCATCACGTAGTGGCGGCACTCTTCCCGGACGGCCATTGGCTCATGGTCCCACAAGGCAACGCTGTGCCGAGATCGCTCAGCGCTTGCCGCGCAGGAACCGCTCGATCTCCTCGGCGAGGCCCTCGACCGACAGATCGCCGCTCGGCTCGTCCATCTCCTCGAGCCGGGCGACATAAGCGGCGACGTTCTCGTCCTCCTCGAGCAGCTCGTCCATGCGCCGCTCGTACTCGGCCGCCTGCTCCTCGAGCCCGTCGAGGGCAACCGGTCGCTCGAGGACGAGCGAGGTGGCCCGGGCGAGCGCTAGCGCAGCCTTGGCCGACACCGGGAGCGAGTAGCACGGGACGCTCGCCCAGATCGACGTGGTCTCGATCCCGGCGTCCGCGAATGCGGCCGCTAGCACCCCGACGATGCCGGTCGGGCCCTCATACAGCGAGGGGGAGATGCTGAAGCGTTCGAGGAGCCCAGGCGTCGTCGCCGTTCCGCTGAGCGGCACCGGGCGTCCGTGGGTCACCTCCGAGAGGTAGGCGCCGAGGGTCAGCACCCGAGACACGCCGAGGCCCTTGGCGAGCGCCACCACCGTGTCGCAGTAGGTCTGCCAGCGCAGGTGCGGCTCGGTGCCGCGAAGCACGACGAGGTCCTGGTCGCCGGCGCGCACCGTGGCGATCGCCAGCGAGGTCGACGGCCAGACGAGCTTGCGTCCGGGGCCCTCGGGGCCCGAGACCTCCGGACGCGCCTCGGTGAAGTCGAAGAACTCCTCGTGGTCGACCTCGGCGATGGTCACGGCGTCCCAGGACTCAGCGAGAAAGCCGAGCGCGGTGGAGGCCGCCTCGCCCGCATCGTTCCATCCCTCGAACGCCGCCAGCAGGACCGGTGCCCGAAGCTGCGGCCGCCTGAAGAAGCGGACCGCCGTCTTCGGCAGGCCGCCGACATGCTGGTCCCGATGCCAGAACCGCCCGCCCCACATGGCCCACCTCCTTGCCAGAGAGCCTACCGGCGCACGAGCCCGCCGAGGGCCGCTCTGTACACTCCTGGCGTGGCCGAGGACCTGCGCATCGAGCGGGTGACCGAGCCCACAACAGAGATCGTCGATGCCTTTGCCGCGCTGCTCCCCCAGCTCTCCTCCTCGGCAGCTCCCCTCTCGGCGACCGAGATCGGCGCGGTCGCCCGCGCGCCGGGCAACTACCTCTTCGTCGCCAGGACCGGTGCCGCGGTGGTGGGCGCCTGCCTCGTCGCCACCTTCCCCGCCCCGACCGGCATCCGGGCACTGCTC
>JAODBN010000189.1 GCA_025463965.1 Acidimicrobiaceae bacterium | reverse complement strand
CGGCGAACTCCTGGAAATCGGAGCGGATCTGGTCGAAGCGGCGCTGGTCGAAGTCGACGAGGTCCATCTTGTTGACGCAGATCACGAGGTGGGGGATGCGCAGCAGGGACGCCACGAAGGCGTGGCGTCGGGTCTGCTCGGTGATCCCGGCCCGGGCGTCGACGAGCACCACGACGAGATCGGCGGTCGAGCAGCCCGTGACCATGTTGCGCGTGTGCTGGATATGTCCCGGGGTGTCCGCCACGATGAACTTGCGCCGGGGCGTCGCGAAGTAGCGGTGCGCGACGTCGATGGTGATTCCCTGCTCGCGCTCGGCGCGCAGCCCGTCGGTCAAGAGGGCGAGATCGACGTAGTCGTCCCCGCGCTCTTGGCTCGTGCGTTCCACGGCGTCGAGCTGGTCCTCGTAGACCTGCTTGGAGTCGTAGAGGAGCCGGCCGATGAGGGTCGACTTCCCGTCGTCCACGGACCCGGCCGTCGCCAGCCGGAGGAGCTCCATCAGAAGTAGCCCTCCCGCTTACGATCCTCCATCGCCGCCTCCGAGGTCCGGTCGTCCGCCCGGGTCGCGCCGCGCTCGGAGATTCGGGCGACCGCCGTCTCGGCGATCACCTGTTCCACCGTCGCTGCAGCGGACTCGACGGCCGCCGTGCAGGTCATGTCCCCGACGGTCCGATAGCGCACGGTTGCGTGGAACGGCTCCTCATCGGCGACGCCATCCCGAGGCTTGGAGAAGGGACCGACCGCCAACAGCATCCCGTCGCGCCGGAACACCTGGCGGTGGTGCGCGTAGTAGATGGAGGGAAGCTCGAGGTGCTCGTTGGCGATGTACTGCCAAATGTCGAGCTCGGTCCAGTTCGACAGCGGGAAGACGCGGAAGTGCTCGCCGGCCCGGTGGCGGCTGTTGTAGAGGCTCCACAGCTCGGGGCGCTGGCCGCGGGGATCCCACTGACCGAACTCGTCGCGGAAGGAGAACACGCGCTCTTTGGCGCGAGCCTTCTCCTCGTCGCGCCGGCCACCACCGAAGACCGCGTCGTAGCGGCCCTCCTCGATCGCCTTCAGCAAGCTGTGGGTCTGAAGCCGGTTCCGAGATGCGCCCGGTGCGGTGTCCTCGACCACCTCTCCTTGATCGATCGCGTCCTGGACGGAGCCGACCACGAGGCGCACAGCGAGTTCGGCGACGCGCCGGTCACGGAAGTCCAGGACCTCGTCGAAGTTGTGACCCGTGTCCACGTGGAGGACCGGGAACGGCACCTTCTCCGGCCAGCAGGCCTTGGCGGCAAGGTGCAACAGGACAGCCGAGTCCTTGCCGCCGGAGAACAGCAGGGCGGGCCGCTCGAACTCGGCGACGACCTCTCGGATGATGAAGATCGCCTCGGACTCGAGGGCCTCGAGGTGCGTCAGCTGGTAGGTCATGAAGTCTGAGCAGTTTAGTCGGGTTTAGCGTCGCAGCCCGCGTAGGGGCGAGACGACCGGGCCTCTTCAGCCTGGCAGGCAATCCGGTGGAAGTGGCGCCGCGGCCGAAGGGCGCTGGGTTCGGGCCGCCCCATTGGCGAGCCGGTCGACCAATGTGTTCATCGGATCGCCAGCGTGTCCCTTGACCCATCGGAAGCGGATCTCACGCCCCGGCTCGTCGACCACCCTTGCAACGAGCTCACGCCACAGGTCTTGGTTGGCGACCTGCTCGCCCTTGGAGTTCTTCCAGCCCCGGGCGCGCCATCCGGCCCACCACCGGTCGCGGAAGCAATTGACCACATAGGTCGAGTCGCTGACGACCTCCAGCGGTCCCGCCAAGGTGGTGACTGCCTCGAGGGCCGCCTTGAGCTCCATGCGCTGGTTCGTCGTGCTCGGGTGGGCACCCACCTCGTAGTGCTCCTCCGAGCACGCCCAGGCCCAACCGCCTGGCCCTGGATTGCCGATGCAGGCCCCGTCGGTGAACACCACGGTGGGCCCTTGTGCTGCGTCTGTCATCGCGCCAGTCTGCCCGGTCCGCGGGACCGGTCCCAGGAGCGCGAAACTGGCGATCGTGATCTTCGACGGCTTCTCGCACCAGGTGCCAGACATCGATCCCGGCGAGACCGGGGAGTGGATCGACTCCTTCGACGAGGTCCTCGCCGCGCAGGGAAGGTCGAGGGCGCGATTCCTCTTGATGAAGCTGCTCGAGCGGGCTCGCGAGTCCCAGGTCGGCTTCCCGGCGACGGTGTCCACCCCCTACGTCAACACGATCCCCGCCGACCAGGAGCCGTGGTTCCCCGGCGACGAGGAGATGGAGCGCCGGATCCGGGCCTACCTGCGTTGGAACGCGGCGGTCATGGTCACCCGGGCGAACGCCCGGTACTCGGGGATCGGCGGCCACCTCTCCACCTATGCCAGCTCGGCGTCGCTCTACGAGGTCGGCTTCAACCACTTCTTCCATGGCAAGGAGCACGGGGCCGCCGGCGATCAGGTCTACTTCCAAGGCCACGCGTCTCCGGGCATCTACGCGAGGGCGTTCGTCGAAGGTCGCCTCGAGGCCGAGCACCTCGACAACTTCCGCTTCGAGGTCGCCGGCGACGGGCTCTCGAGCTACCCCCACCCCCGGCTCATGCCGTCGTTCTGGGAGTACCCGACGGTGTCGATGGGCCTCGGGCCGCTGAGCGCCGTGTATCAAGCGCGCTTCAACCGCTACCTGCAGCACCGCCGGATTCTCGACACGAGCGCCTCGCGGGTGTGGTGCTTCGTCGGCGACGGCGAGTTCGACGAGCCCGAGACGCGAGCGGGGCTGAGCCTCGCGGCGCGGGAACGCCTCGACAACCTGGTCTTCGTCGTGAACTGCAACCTGCAGCGCCTCGATGGGCCGGTCCGAGGCAACGGCAAGGTGATCCAGGAGCTCGAGGCCGAATTCCGCGGCTCGGGCTGGAACGTCATCAAGGTCATCTGGGGATCGCGCTGGGACGAGCTGCTCGCCCGGGACGTGGACGGGGTCCTCGTGAACAAGATGAACACGACCGTCGACGGCGAGTTCCAAAAGCTCGCCACCGAGTCGGGGGCCTACGTACGCGAGCACTTCTTCGGCCCCGACCCGCGGCTGCGGGCGCTGGTCGAGCACCTGAGCGACGAGGAGCTTCAGCAGCTCCCACGGGGAGGGCACGACTACCGCAAGCTTTACGCGGCGTACCAGGCGGCGGCCGAGCAGGAAGGGGCCCCGACGGCGATCCTCGCCAAGACCGTCAAGGGATGGATGCTCGGCCCCGAGATCGAGTCCCGCAACGCCACGCACCAGATCAAGAAGATGACCAAGGAGCAGCTGCGCCACCTGCGCGACCGGCTGCACGTGACTGAAGAGATACCCGACGAGGTCCTTGAGGGGCCCGGCGCTCCCTACTACCGCCCGCCGAAGGGCTCGCCGGCGTACGAGTACCTCATGACCCGAAAGCAGGTCCTCGGCGGCTCGCTCCCCCACCGGGTGGTGCGAGGCCAGGGTGCTGTCGGGCTGCCGACACCGGCCCCGGAGACCTTCGCCGAGTTCTGGCAGGGATCGCGCGGACAAGCCGTCTCGACGACCATGGTGTTCGCCCGTTTGCTCCGCAACCTGCTGCGCGAACCGCAGATCGGTCGCTTCGTCGTGCCGATCATCCCCGACGAGGGGCGCACCTTCGGTCTCGACGCCCTGTTCTCCGAAGTCAAGATCTACGCCTCAGGGGGCCAGCAGTACACCTCGGTCGACGCCGGGCTGTTGCTCCAGTACGCCGAGGCCGATGACGGCCAGATCCTCGAGGAGGGCATCACCGAGGCGGGGGCGATGGCCAGCTTCATCGCGGCGGCGACCTCCTACTCGACCTGGTCGCGCCCGATGCTGCCGATCTTTCTCTACTACTCGATGTTCGGATTCCAGCGCATCGGCGACATGATCTGGCAGTGCGCCGACGCCCGCGGGCGGGGATTCCTCATCGGCGCGACGGCGGGGCGCACCACGATGAACGGGGAAGGCCTCCAGCACGAGGACGGCCACTCGCTCCTGCTCGCCTCCGCCTACCCGAGCGTGCGCGCCTATGACCCGGCATTCGCCTACGAGGTGGCGACGATCGTCGAGCGAGGCATCGAGGAGATGTACGGCCCGCAGTCGAACGACGTCATGTACTACCTGACCCTCTACAACGAGAACTACGTGATGCCTGCGCTCCCCGAGGGCGACGAGGCGGCACGGATCCGGGAAGGGACCCTGGCCGGCCTCTACCGCTTCCGCGGGCCGCCCGAGGTCGCCCCGAACGGTGGCGGGACACCCCGACCGGCGACGATCCTCTTCTCCGGCACCGCATGGCAGGCCGCCGAGCGCGCCCGGGAGATGCTGGCAACCGACTGGAACGTCGCAGCGGAGACCTGGTCGGTCACGAGCTACAAGGAGCTGCGAGAGGACGCCCTCGAGGTGGAGCGCTGGAACCGGCTGCACCCGTCGGGCGCGCCGCGAGTTCCGTACGTGGCACGCAGCCTGGCGGACGCCTCGGGACCGATCGTGGCGGTGACCGACTTCATGAAGGCGGTGCCCGACCAGATCTCCCGCTTCGTCCACGGCCACTTCACTTCGCTCGGCACCGACGGCTTCGGAATGTCAGACAGCCGAGAGGCGCTGCGACGGCACTTCGAGGTGGACGCCGAGCACGTCGTCGTGGCGGTCCTGTCCGCGCTCGTCTCCACCGGCCAGGCCAAGGAGGAAGAGGTGGCCCGAGCGCTCGCCCTCTTCGGGATTGACACCGAGGCACCCGACCCGCGCCTCACCTGATCGGGCGGGCGGCTCGTGTCGGCACGTGGCGTACCCTTCGGCCATGGGCCTTCATCTCGCCGGTGAACAAGCGGCCGACCAGCTGCTCGAAAACGACCCCTTCGCCCTCCTGATCGGGATGGTCCTCGACCAGCAGGTTCCCCTCGAGCGCGCGTTCTCGGCGCCGCTCGCGCTGCGCGAGCGCCTCGGCGGCGAGCTGTCGGTCCGGGGGGTCGCCGCGATCGACCCCGAGCAGCTGGCCGCGGCGTTTTCCGCGAAGCCGGCGCTCCACCGCTTTCCCGGGGCGATGGCCGAACGCGTCCAGCGCCTCGCCCAGCTCCTCGAGGAGCGATTCGACGGCGACGCCGCCGCGGTGTGGACGAGCGCGAGCGACGGCACCGAGCTGCTCGCGAACGTCCGCTCGCTGCCCGGGTTCGGCGAGCAGAAGGCCCGCATCTTCGTGGCGCTTCTCGGAAAGCGGCTCGGCGTGCGGCCGTCCGGATGGGAGCGGGCCGCCGGCAGCTTCGGAGAGCCCGGCAGCTTCGCATCGGTGGCGGACATCGACAGCCCCGAGGCGCTCGCTCGCGTGCGCGAGCACAAGCGCCAGATGAAGCTTGCGGCCAAGGCGCTCGCCCAGGGGAGCAGCGCCGGCGGACCGATCGCCAAGGCGACCCGGACCCGGGCACGACGCCCGTGAGTCCGGCCGGGCCCCGCTGGGACCTGGAGCACCGCCGGCTCTACCTGTGCACCCCGGACCGGCGAGACCTCGCCGACTTCATCGAGGCGTGCATCCGGGGCGGGGTCGACATCGTGCAGCTGAGGGACAAGGATCTCGACGCTCGCCCCCTGTTGAGGCGAGCCGTCATCGCCCGTCAGGTGTGCCGGGACCACGGGGTGCCGTTCGTGCTCAACGATCGGCCCGACCTCGCGCTCGAGGCCGACGCCGACGGCGTCCACGTGGGCCAAGACGACGCGCCACCAGCACTCGCACGGCGGCTGCTCGGATCGGACCGGATCGTCGGTCTCTCCACCCATGCCCCCGCGGAGCTCTCCGCCGCTGGCCCCGAGCCGATCGACTATCTCTCGGCAGGGCCCGTCGTTCCCACGCCGACCAAGCCCGGGCGCCCCGGCACGGGAGCCGACTACGTGGCGGAGGCCGCCCAGGCCACCGCGGACTGGCCGAGCCGAAGCGGGCCGCTTCCCTTTTTCGTCACCGGTGGGGTCACTCCCGAGTCGGTCGGCGAGCTGGTCCGGGCGGGCGCGACCCGCTTCGTCGTCGTGCGCTACCTGACCGGCGCCGACGACCCGGAGGCGGCGGCGCGGCGACTGCGCCAGGCGATCGAACGCTCCCTCGAGCTCGCCTGAGCCCGGACGCGAGCGAGGGGCGCCGAAGCGCCCCTCGCCGTCCGGCCAAAGCCGGAATATTCAGTTGCTGGAAAGGATCGGCGTCCGGACTGCTTCGGGAGGGACCGTTTCCCGACCGGGTGTACCGACGGTGTCTGGTTGGGATTCGCCAGGTGGTCCAGCGTGCCGCTTAGCGGCCAGCCACCTCCAGGGTCCCGCGTTGTTGACTACTCAGTTGGACCACCTCCCTTCTCTGGTGTGTAAATCGTATCGCCGCCGACGAGCGACGCGGTGGCAACAACGCGTGGATCCCGCATGGCGCCCGCCATGTACAGCCGGCCCTCAGACCTCTTGCGCACCCCGACATCGGGCGGCGCCTCTCCGCCACCCCGTCGGGCACGCGCAGGCGCAGGTAAAACCGCCGGACATAGCCTGAAGAGATGACGATCCACCTCGAAGACTCCCGGCTCGAGGTCCACCGCTTCGTCGTGGGCCCGATCGACAACAACGTCTTCGTGCTCCGCTGTCGAGCCAGCGGCGAGGCGCTCTTGATCGACGCGGCGAACGAACACGGGCTGTTGCTCGAGCAGAGCCGATCGCTCGGCGTTCGTTCGGTGGTGGAGACCCACGGCCACTGGGACCACATCCAGGCGGTTCCTGCCATGCGTGACGCCGGGCTGGAAGTGGCCGTCGCGAGAGCGGACGCCGGGATGCTGCCCTCTTACGACCTGCTGATCGAGGACGACGAGGTGATCCAGGTCGGCGAGTTACGAGTGCGCGCCATCGCGACGCCGGGGCACACGCCCGGCTCGACCTGCTTTCTCGTCGAGGACTCGCCGGTGCTCTTCTCCGGAGACACCCTGTTCCCCGGCGGTCCGGGTGCGACAGCGGGTGAGCTCGGCGACTTCTTGCAGATCCTCGACTCGATCGAGCGACGCCTGTTCGCCGCACTCCCTCCGGACACCCTCGTACTGCCAGGACACGGGGCCGACACGAGCCTCGCCAACGAGGCGCCCCACCTCGCCGAGTGGGCCGCTCGCGGCTGGTAGGGGATTTCCACTACGGCCGTAGTGCTAATCCATTCCGGCGCCTAACATGGGGGCGTGGCCGAGAACCTGACCAGCGGGATCGCGCCCGCAGACTCGCCAGTCGAGTCCCCGCTTCTGCTGATCGAGGGCCTGCAGGCCGAAGCCGAGGGCGTCCCGATCCTGCGCGGCATCGACCTACGGGTCGAGCGTGGCGAGCTGCACGCGATCATGGGCCCGAACGGGTCGGGCAAGTCGACCCTCGCCGGCGTGCTCATGGGCAACCCCAGCTACACCGTCACCGGGGGCCGGATCCTGTTCAAGGGCGAAGACCTGACCGCGCTCGCCACCGACGTCCGGGCCAAGGCGGGCCTCTTCCTCGCCTTCCAGTACCCCGAGGAGGTGCCCGGGGTCCCCGTCGCCCAGTTCCTCCGCCAGGCGGTCGCCGCGCGCCGGGGCACCGAGGTCTCGGTGCTCGAAGTCCGGGTCCAGCTGCGCGAGTGGCTGGAGCGCCTCGGGATGGAGCCTTCCTTCGCCGACCGGCACCTGAACGACGGCTTCTCCGGCGGCGAAAAGAAGCGGAACGAGATCTTGCAGATGGCACTCCTCGAGCCGGACCTCGCAGTCCTCGACGAGACGGACTCCGGCCTCGACATCGACGGCCTTCGAACCGTCGCCCGGGGAGTGACCGAGGTGCGCAGGACCCGATTGGATCTCGGCGTGGTCCTCGTCACCCATTACCGCCGGATCCTCGAAGAGCTCAGTCCCGACCGGGTGCACGTGCTCGTCGGCGGCCGCATCGTGGAAAGCGGCGGCCCTGAGCTCGCGGGGCGCCTGGAGCGCGAAGGCTACGAGTCGTGGCGCAGCTGACGGGCCTCCGCTCGGACGCTGGCGCGCCCTCGGGCGCGGACAGCGGACTGTCGCCGCTCGATCCCCTGGCGCTGAAGGCCGACTTCCCGCTGCTTTCCGGGGGAACCGGGGGGCCCCTCGTCTACCTCGACTCGGCGGCCTCCTCCCAGCGGCCACAAGCGGTGCTCGACGCGATGGACGACTACTACGTCACCACGCACGCCAACGTGCACCGAGGCGTCTACGCCATCGCCGAGGAGGCGACCAGGCGCTTCGAGGAGGCTCGCTCGACGGTCGGCCGCTTCATCGGAGCCCCGAATCCCGAGCGCGAGATCGTCTTCGCGAAGAACGTCACCGAGGGGATCAACCTCGTCGCCCATTCGTGGGGCCGCAAGAACCTGCGCTCCGGAGACGTAGTGGTGCTCAGCGAGATCGAGCACCACGCGAACCTGGTCCCCTGGCTCATGCTCGCCGAAGAGCGCGGCATCGAGCTTCGCTATCTGCGCCTCGGCGCGGACTACCAGCTCGATCTGTCCAACCTCGAACGTCTGGTGGACGGGGCCCGGCTCGTGTCGCTGACGTGCGCTTCCAACGTCTTGGGCACGGTGGTCGACCTCGCCCCTGTGGTGCGGGCGGCACACGCCGCGGGGGCGCTCGTCCTCGCCGACGGAGCGCAGCTCGCGCCGCATCGGCGGGTCGATGTGGCGGCGCTCGGGGTCGACTTCTTCGGCTTCACCGGCCACAAGATGCTCGGACCGACCGGGATCGGCGTCCTCTGGGCGCGCGAAGAGCTGCTCGAGTCGATGCCGCCGTTCCTCGGCGGCGGCGAGATGATCCGAGACGTCCGCCTGGACGGGTTCACGCCGAACGAGATCCCGTGGCGCTTCGAGGCCGGCACCCCGCCTATCGCCGAGGCCGTGGGACTCGGCGAGGCGGTCCGGTACCTCGAGGCGGTCGGTCTCGAGCGGATCCAGGCCCACGAGGCCTCGCTCACCCAATATGCGCTCGAGCGCCTTGCCGAGCGCTTCGCGACCCGGCTCACGGTCTTCGGTCCCGGGCCCGACCCGGCGACGCGAAGCGGGGTGATCTCGTTCGCTCTCGGCGACGTCCACCCCCACGACGTGGCCCAGGTGCTCGACGAGCGGGGCATCTGCGTTCGTGCCGGCCACCACTGCGCGAAGCCGTTGATGCGCTGCCTCGGCGTGGGAGCGACCACGCGGGCCTCCCTTTACCTGTACAACGACGAGTCGGACGTCGACGCGCTGATCGAGGGACTCGGCGCTGTCGAAGAGCTGTTCGCCTGAGCATCGGCTCGGCGGACTGAAGGAAGGAAGAGGCGAGATGGCCGGCCTGGAGGACCTCTACCGGGAGATCATCCTGGACCACTACCGCTCACCGCGGAACCGGGGCGAA
>JAODBN010000174.1 GCA_025463965.1 Acidimicrobiaceae bacterium | reverse complement strand
AACATCGGCCACTGCCTGTGGAGCGGGATCATCGAGGACGACAAGGCCGAGTCGACGGCCAAGCGCCTGATGGAAGGCGAGATGTTCACCGGGTGGGGCATCCGCACGCTCGCCAGCTCGATGAGCCGCTACAACCCGGTCAGCTACCACAACGGCTCGGTCTGGCCGCACGACAGCGCAATCTGCGCAGCAGGGCTTGCCCGCTACGGCTTCGTCGATGAAGCACAGGCGGTGACGGTCGGACTGCTCGAGGCGGCGAAGGCGTTCGGAGGCCGGCTCCCCGAGCTGTTCTGCGGCTTCCAGCGAACGGAGTTCCCGAGCCCGGTCCCCTACCCGTCATCGTGCTCGCCACAGGCGTGGGCGTCCGCATCTCCGTTCTGGCTCCTGCGCACCGCCCTGCTGCGTCTCAACCCGTCGGTCCCCGACGGGACGGTCAGCTGCCTGCCGCACGTCCCCGAATCGTACGGGACCCTCACCGTCGACAACCTCTGCTTGGCCGACGCGCGGCTGTCGATCGAGGCGTCGGGAGACGACGTCAAGGTGACCGGGCTGCCACCGAGCCTGCGGCTGATCGACTCCGAAGGCTCTCGCGAATTGACCTAGTACGTCCGCTTGCTCGCCTTGGCAGGGCGCCCGGACCGTTCACGCCAACGGCGGGACCGACCCGGCGCGCGGCCCTTCGACCTCGGTCGGCGCGGGCGAGCCGGGCGCCCCTCGTTCCGAGGCCGCGCCTTCCTCGTCCTCGGAGACTTCCTGCGAGCTCGGGAGGGTCACCCGGAACACCGCGCCCCCGCCCGGCCGTCCGACTGCCTCGACCCGACCGCCGTGGGCGTGCACGATGGCGGCGACGATGGAAAGCCCGAGGCCCGCTCCGCCCGTCTCTCGAGAGCGAGAAGCGTCGCTGCGGAAGAACCGCTCGAAGATGAGCTCCGACTGCTCCTCGGTGATGCCCGGGCCGTTATCGGCCACCTCGAGGATGGCGTCAGATCCGTTCACGGACACGTTGACCGTCGTCTGGGTCCCCGCCGGCGTGTGCGAACGGACGTTGCCGAGCAGGTTGTCGAGCACCTGACGTAGTGCCCCCCGGTCGCCGAGCACCTCAACCGAATCGCCGGCGACGAGCGTGACGGGCCAATCGGGACCGACGAGGATCGACGTCTCGACGGCCTCCGCGGCCAGTCCGACGAGCTCGACGGGCTCGGAGTCGAAGGGACGGTGCTCGTCGAGCTTGGCCAACAACAGGAGATCCTCCACCAGGCGGCCCATCCGCCCGGACTCGCGCTCGATGCCCCGCATCACCCGCTGGACGTCTCGCTCCTCCGAGACGGCCCCTCGGGCGTAGAGCTGGGCGTAGGCGGAGACTGCGGCGATCGGGGTGCGCAGCTCATGGGAGGCGTCGCTCACGAAGCGGCGGAGTCGGTGCTCCGAGCTGCGCAGGTCTCCGACCAGCGTCTCGATGCGCTCCAGCATGACATTGAAGGCACCGGCCATCCGGCCGACCTCGGTGCGCGCATTGGCATGGGGAGCCCGGTGCTCCAGGTCGCCCCCGGCGATGGCCTCTGCGGTTCGTTCCACGTCTCGCAGCGGGCGCAGCCCGACGCGCACCAGCCACAAACCGAGCAGGATCGCCCCGAGCAAGGCGCCCCCGGTGACCGCGAGCTCGACCACCATCAGCTGGGAGAGGGTGTTCTCGATGTTATTGATGGGGCTGGCAACGATGAGGACGCCGCCCGAGTTGAGCTTCACCGCCTCCACCCGGAATTCCGGTCCTGACGCCTTCGTCGAGGCGACGGTGAGGTAGGCGGTCGGGGGACCCTTCCCGCGCGTCTTGAACCCGGTGAAGTGGGCAGGGAGCTTCGGCGAGTAGCTGGTGCTCCCCGGCTGGAAGGAGGGGCACTTCTCGGGACCCGTGGGCGTGGTCACGGTCTTGCCAGCCGCCGAGCGGACCTCCACGTAAAGGCCCGGCGCCATCTCTCGGCCGAGATCACAGAAAGCCGATGCACCGGCGCCTGCCGGATTGCCAACCGGCGGGGCCGGGGGTGTTGCCGTCGCAGAGTTCGCGTCCGAAGACGGCTCGTCGGTGTCCGCCGGCCCGTCGTGGTCGTTGTCCGGGGTGCCGTTGTCCGGGCTGATCGTGTCCTGCAGCGCGTGCTCGGAGCTAGCGAGGGTGTTATCCACCTGGTTGTAAAGGTAGGAGTGCAACGAGCTGAAGACCACGACGTTGCCGACGCCGAGCGCGAGCAGGCTGATCGCCCCGACGGCGATCAGGATCCGGACCCGCAATGACCAGCGGTTGCTCATTCGTTGTCGCGGAGCACGTATCCCACGAGCCGAATGGTGTGCAGCAGCGGTGGCCCGAGGCTGTCCAGCTTCTTCCGCAAGTAGCGGACGTAGGTCTCGACGATGTTCTGGTTACCGCCGAAGTCGTAGTGCCACACGTGGTCCATGATCTGGTCCTTCGACAACACGTGGCGCGGGTTGAGCAGGAAGAGCCGCAGGAGATTGAACTCCGTGGCGGTGAGCTTGACCGGCGTGCCAGCCCTCCACACCTCATGGCTGTCCTCGTCCATCACGAGATCGGCGAAGCGGAGCTTGCGATCCTCGTCGGTGGGCGCACGCCGCCGCAGGATCGCCTTCGTCCGGGCGACGACCTCCATGAGCGAGAACGGCTTGGCGACGTAGTCGTCGCCCCCGACCGTGAGACCTGCGATGCGGTCGTCAACATCGGATTTCGCCGTGAGGAACAGCACCGGGACGTCGAGGCCGTCCGCTCGGATGCGGCGCGTCACTTCCATGCCGTCGAGGTCGGGAAGCATCACGTCGAGGATGATCAGGTCGAAGGAGCCCTCCTGGGCCTTCTGCAACGCGCCGCGCCCGGAGTGGGCGACGTCTACCTCGAAGCCTTCGTACCTGAGCACGGTCGAGACCGAGTCGACGATCGACGCCTCGTCGTCGACGACGAGGATCTTTCCTCCTGTGGAGTCGGCCACGCTCTGCTCCCCTCGTTGGCTCGGCCCATCCTGGTCCGCTTCCCGGTTCGCTTGCTGACAGCGAGCTGAGCGCCCGCTGATAACGGCGTCTGCTCGCCGACCGCCCCGTCGTCGCGGTCCCCTACTCTCCCCCTGTGCAAGTGAACGAAGACCGCATGCAGCTTCGCGCCCGGGCTGACGCCCTGCTGCAGGAGCTGGTCGGAGGCCCGGCGCGCCTCAGAGACGACCAGTGGCTCGCCATCGAGGCGCTCGTCTTGGACGGGCGGCGGGCCCTCGTCGTCCAGCGCACCGGGTGGGGGAAATCGGCGGTCTACTTCCTCGCCACCGCCCTGCTGCGCTCGGCGGGGGCGGGCCCGACGGTCATCGTGTCGCCGCTGCTCTCGCTCATGCGCAACCAGATCGCCGCGGCGTCGCGCGCGGGCATCCGGGCGTCGTCGGTCAGCTCGAGCAACGTCGAGGACTGGGGCGCGACCTTTGAAGCCGTGAGACGGGACGAGGTCGACGTGCTGTTGGTCTCGCCTGAGCGCCTCAACAACCCGGAGTTCCGCGAGCTCGTGCTCCCGCAGCTGGCGAAGGCCTGCGGACTGCTCGTGGTCGACGAAGCGCACTGCATCTCGGACTGGGGCCACGACTTTCGCCCCGACTATCGGCGGATACGCGCCTTTCTCGAGGCGATCCCGACCGGGACGCCGGTGGTCGCCACGACCGCCACCGCGCCCTCCCGGGTCGTCGAGGACGTGGCGGACGCCCTCGGGATCGGCCCTGGCGAGCCAGACGTGCTGGTGCTTCGGGGATCGCTCGACCGCGAGAGCCTGCGGCTGGCCGTAGTCCGGCACGGCTCGGAGGCCGAGCGTCTGGCGTGGCTCTCCGAGAAGCTGGGTGAGCTGCCGGGCTCGGGCATCGTTTACACCCTGACCGTCGCCGCGGCCAACGACGTGGCCGACTACCTCGCCGCACAGGGTCTGGCGGTCGCGGCCTACTCCGGTCGGGCAGGCGACGAGGAGCGCCTTGCGGCCGAGGAAGGCCTGCTGTCGAACCGGCTGAAGGCGCTCGTGGCCACCTCGGCGCTCGGCATGGGCTTCGACAAGCCAGATCTCGGTTTCGTGATCCACCTCGGGGCGCCCTCCTCACCCGTGGCCTACTACCAGCAGATCGGGCGGGCCGGACGAGGACTCGAGCGGGCCGAGGTCATCCTGGCCCCCGGCGAGCAGGACCGGGCCATCTGGGACTACTTCAGCTCGGTGTCCTTCCCGAAGAAGGACCACGTGGAAATGGTCCTCGCCGTGCTCGGGCGGGCCGCGGCTCCGCTCAGCACGCCGGCGCTCGAGAGCCTCGTCCCCCTCAGCCGCAGCCGCCTCGAGCTGCTGTTGAAGGTGCTCGACGTGGACGGTGCCGTCCGTCGCCAGAAAGGGGGCTGGGAGGCGACCGGTGAGGTGTGGCGCTACGACGAGGAGCGCTACGCCCTCGTCGCTCGCCAGCGCCAGCTCGAACAGCAGGCCATGCTCGAGTACCTCGACACCCCGGCCTGTCGAATGCGGTTCCTGCTCGAGCAGCTCGACGACGCCAGCGGCGAGGACTGCGGGCGGTGCGACAACTGCCTGGGCCTCTCGAGCCCCGCCGGGGCGAGCGCGCAAGCCTTGGCGGAGGCGACGAGGCACCTCGAGCGGCCAGGCGTGCCGATCGAGGTCAAGCGCCAGTGGCCTTCCGCGATGTCCGGGCTAGGGGTCCGGGTCAGCGGCCGGATCCCCGAACAGGAGCAACCCCAGCCCGGGCGAGCGATCGCCCGGTTCAGCGACCTCGGCTACGGCCAGCAGGTGCGCCGGGTCGCCGACCGGGAGGCACGCGACGGGCCCGTGCCCGAGTCACTCGTGGAGGCAGCGGTCAAGGTGCTCGCCGCCTGGCGGCCGCAGTGGCCCGTGCGGCCAGTCGGCATCGTCTCGGTGGGCTCCGCGAGCCGTCCCGAGCTCGTCGCCAGCTTCGCCGGGCGCATCGCGGAGATCGGCCGGCTCCCCGTGCTCGGGGCGGTGCCCCACCACGGGGAGGCTCGTCAGGACCGCACCAACAGCGCCTTCCGGCTCCGGGCGGTCTTCGGTGCCTATCCGCTCTCGCCGTCACTTCGCTCCGTGCTCTCCGGTGAGCTGGCGGGCCAACCGCTCCTGCTCGTCGACGACTACACCGAGTCCGGCTGGACCCTCGCCGTGGTCGCCCGCGAGCTTCGCCTGGCCGGCGCCGGGGCGGTGTACCCGCTCGTCCTCGGCGCGGCGGCCTGAGCGCCGGGAGCAGATTCGGCCCGGGCCGTCGGGGGTAGCGCCGAGGTGATGCGCTCGACGCGTGAAGTGAGCGACAGCCACAACGGGCTCAGCGGAGCACGGGTCGCACAGGACTCCCGGGAGGCAAAGGGCCAAGCAGAGGGCGAAGCCCGCTCGGTCGAGCAGCGCACCTGGTTCCACCGGGTCGCCCAGGTCGGGTTGAGCTCTCGAGGTGTCGTCTACCTGATCCTCGCCGGTCTGGCCTTCGAGATTGCAGCGAGCGGGAGCTCGTCTGCACAGGCGAACAGCCAAGGAGCGCTGCAGGAGGTGGCGCGCCAGCCGACCGGCCCGTTCCTATTGGCGCTGCTCGCGGTGGGCTTCGTGGCCTATGCCGCATGGCGTGCGGTCCAGGTGGTGGCCGGCAAGCCGGGCAAGGACCACAGCGAGGTGTGGACCCGCATCGGCTGGGCGGCAAGCGGCATCCTCTACCTCATCTTGTGCGCCGAGGCGTGCCAGCTGATCGCGGGCTCGTCATCGAGCAGTGCTTCTTCGCACCCCCAGCCGTTCGTGGCGAACGTTCTGAAGTGGCCAGCCGGGCCGGAGCTCGTCGGTCTGGTCGCGGTGGCGATCGCCGGGGGAGGGATCGCCCTCGCCGTCTGGGGCATCTTCCACGACTACCGCAAGGTGCTCGACGAACATCGTCTCGGACGTGCCTTCCCGGCCGCGCGGGTGGCCGGCGCCGTGGGCGACACGGTCCGGGGCCTGCTCGTCGTCCTCGTCGCTGTGTACCTGTTCTCCGCCGCGGTGACCGATCAGCCCTCGCAGGCAAAGGGGCTCGACACCGCGCTCCAGTCGCTCGTCCACGAACCCGGGGGGCCCGTGCTCCTCGGGCTGGCGGGGACGGGGATGGTCGCCTTCGCCGGCTACTCGTTCATCGAGGCGCTCGGGCGGCGGATGTCGAGCTGATCGAGGGACGGCGCGGACCTCGTGCTCGCGCCTCGAGATCCGCGATCAGCTGTAAGTAAAGCGGAGGCCGTTCGACCGCCCCGAGTCCGTCCGCAGCCGAACTACGACGGACCCCGCTCCGGCCGGCGCGGAGGGGACGGTGACCTCGCAGCGCTGTTCGCTCGGACAGCGCGTGAACGCCGGCGAGGAGCCGAACATGGCCATGACCTGGTGCGACGCGCTGTAGAACCCAGTTCCGACGAGGACGATCTTCGAGCCAGCAGGACCCGAAGCGGGCTCGATCGCCCGCAGCGAGGCGGCGCCCGGCGACGACGGCGGCAACGTGGTCGGAGTCGTCGACGAGCTGGTTGAGGAGCTGC
>JAODBN010000162.1 GCA_025463965.1 Acidimicrobiaceae bacterium | reverse complement strand
CTCGCGCCGAGGAGGGCGAGGGTGCTGATGGTCGGCCAATCTCGATGAATATGGCCGGACAGCTTCCGGAATGGGCAGAGCGTCCCCCGCCGCCCCCCTCCAGCCAGCGGGCGCCCGAGTCGCGCTCGTACCGCCTGAAGCGGGTGCTGCTGGGACCGCCGCTGTCGAGCGATCAGCTGCACGGGGAGCGCCTCGGCAAGCCGACGGCGCTCGCGGTGCTCTCCTCCGACGTCATGTCGTCGTGTGCCTATGCGACCGAGTCGGTGCTGCGCATCCTCGTGCCGGCTGCCGGCTTGGCGGCGTTCGCCCTCGTCACGCCGGTCACCTTGCTCCTGCTCTTCGTGCTCGGTTTGGTCTGCCTTTGCTACCGCCAGGTGGTGAAGTCGTATCCGGTCAGCGGGGGCTCCTATGTCGTGAGCCGGGAGAGCTTCGGCTTCTCCGTGGCCCAGATCCCCGCCGCAGCACTGCTGTGCAGTTACGTGCTCACGGTCGCGGTCTCGGTCGCCGCCGGCGTCGACGCGCTGATCTCCGCGTTCCCGGCACTCTCGCCCTACCCCGTCGAGTGCTCGGTGGTATTCGTGCTCTTGATCACCTACGGGAACCTGCGCGGGATCCGGGAGGCGGGCCGGGTCTTCGCCGTCCCCACCTACTGGTTCATCGCCTCCATGGGCGTCCTCCTCCTCGGGGCGCTCGTGCGGCTCGTCGTCCAGGGGCACCTCCATCGCTTCGTCCTGCACGCGCCCGGCCACGTCGCCATCGGCACCCAGGGCGGGGGCCTGCTGCTCGGGGCCTCGCTGTTCTTGTTCTTGCGAGCGTTCGCCAACGGCGGCTCGGCGATGACCGGCATGGAGGCGATCTCCAACGCCGTGACCGTCTTTCGTGAGCCGCAGGTGCGCAACGCCCGGACCACGCTCGTGTCGATGGCCGCGATCCTCGGGGTGATGTTCCTCGGGGTGTCGCTTCTCGCGTCGGCCACCCACGCCGTCCCGTTCGCCTCGGGAACGCCGACCGTGTTGTCCCAGATCGGCAACGCCGTGTTCGGCCCGAGCACGCTCGGGCGCATCCCCTACTACTCGCTCCAGTTCTCGACGGCGCTCATCCTCGTGCTCGGGGCGAACACCAGCTTCAACGGCTTCCCGCTGCTCGTCAGCTACATCGCCGAGGACGCCTATCTCCCCCGGCCGCTCACCAAGCGCGGCCACCGGCTCGTGTACTCGAACGGCATCTTCGCCCTCGCCGCCGCCTCGCTCGTCGTCCTGCTCGTCACCCGGGCCCAGGTGGCATCGCTCATCCCCCTGTACGCGTGCACGGTCTTCACGGGATTCACGATGGCGGGGGCCGGGATGGTGAAGCACCACCTCGATCACCGCGGTCCGAACTGGCAGCGCGACCTCGCCGTCGCAGCGACGGCGCTCGTGGCGAGCGCAGTGGTGACTCTCATCTTCGTCGTGACCGAGTTCACCCGCGGAGCGTGGCTCGTCGTGCTGGCGATTCCGCTGCTGGTGCTGATGCTCACCCGAACGCACCATCGCTACGACGAGGAGCGGCTCGTTCTCGCCGAGGACCTGGCGACTCCCGCGCCGAGCGAGCGGGTGCTACGCCGCCACGTCGTGGTCGTCCTCATCGACCGCCTGGACCTCGCCTCGGCTCGGGGCCTGCAGATGGCGAGGTCGCTCACCGCGTCGGCGGACGTGCGGGCGGTCCACTTCCGGGTCGACGCCAAACCCGCCGACAAGCTCAGCCGAGCCTGGTCGATGCCGGGGCTCGCGGAGGTGCCGCTCGAGATCATCGACTGCCCCGATCGCCGCGTGGATCGGGCCGCCGCCGATCTCGACGCCGACCTGGCCGCCGACGGGTACACGGAGGTGACCCTGGTGAAACCCCGGCGCGCCCGGCGCGGACTGGCGAGTCGGGTGCTGCACGACCGGACCGCGGATCGCATCGTGGCGGCCGTCGGCCAGCTCCCCCACGTGAGCGCCACGATTGCCCCCTTCGACGTCGCCGGCATGCTTCGCGAGCGCTTCCACCGCGCCTCGCTCCGCGTCCCGCCCGTCGCCGAGCGCAACGGGACGGCGCCGACCGCCGTCACAGCCGAGGCCACCTCGGAGCCGTGCGCACCGGCGCCTGTTGCTTCGGGCCCCAGTGCGGCGTGGGACGAGGCGCCGAAGACGACCCCGCTCGGTGGACTCGCCTATCGCCAGCGCGCCCTCGTGGTCGGACGAGTCCGGTCGATGCGGGTCCAGCCGTGGTCGGGCGTGTCGTCCCTCGAGTGCACGCTGGTCGACGACTCGGGGGCGATCGACGTCGTCTTTCTCGGCCGGCGGTCCATCCCGGGTCTCGAGCCAGGGAGCATGGTCAAGCTGGAGGGGATGGTCGGCACCCACCGGGGCCGCCTGGCGATGATCAACCCCCGCTACGACCTGGTGGCGCCCCCCGGGGCCGCGGCGGTCTCCTAGCGGGCGACGGCCCGACGAGCCGGAGCGCGGGCCCGGCCGGCTCCGGCCCGACCAGCTCTGGCCCGACCAGCTCTGGCCCAGCGGTGGCTGCCGGAGCTGCGGTGCTGTCGCGGGGGGCGTACGCGGCAAGCACCGCGCCCACCTGATCGGCGAGCGTGACGGCCACCTGTAGGGCCCCCAGCGACGGCGTGCGTGCGCTGAGCAGCATGAAGTGACCAACGACCTGGCCCTGCGCCCAGACGGGAAGCGCGAGCTCGTTGGAGGTTCCCCCCGAGCCCAACGGACGCGCCACGCCGCCGTCGCGACGCACCTGCGCGATGTCGGGTCCGGGCGGGACGGCCTCGAACCGGCATGCCGCCAACGACAGGAGCTCCGCCAGCTGGGCCTGGGTACTGGCCACCACCTCGACCGCCTCTTCTCCCGAGGCCACGAGCCCTGCGGTCAGCCGTATCCGCAACATCACCTCGCGCTGTGCCCGAGCGGCCACCCGTTGGCGCACGACTCGCACCGCGCACTCACCGACGATCAAGCCCACTAGGCCCAGGAGTGCGGCGGTCTCGACGTCGGGTGAGCGGGCGATGACGAAGCGGTCGAAGGGACGCGTGTCGAAGTAAGTGAACGACAAGGTGGCCGAAAGCGCGCCGGCGACCACGGCGAGGCGGCGACCGGTGGTCCCGAGCCCCAGCGTGACCACGACCAGCACCAGCGCGACGTCGATGTTCGGGGCCGTGGCCCGGATCGGGACCCAGGCGATCGACACAGCGAGAGGAAGGGCCAGCGCGCCGAGCCCGGCCAGCGCGCTGTTGATCCACACGCGCCGTAGGCGCGGCGGTGGGGCAGCGGCGATGGCCCCGAGTGGCACCGCCTCGATGGTAGAGCCGATCCCGACGAGCAACCCAACAGGCC
>JAODBN010000155.1 GCA_025463965.1 Acidimicrobiaceae bacterium | reverse complement strand
CCAGCTCGAGCGGCATCGACGAGCTGTTCGCCCCGACGGTGTCGGTCGAGTGGACCTATCTCGGCACCACGAGGACGATCACCCCCGTCCTTTTGCCCGAGACCGTCACCGCCGTGAGTGCGCCGAGCTTCCAGAGCGGGCCCGGGACCATCTTCGTCGGCGGCTCGACTGCGAGCTTCCAGGTGACGACCGCCCCCGCTGCGGGCGACGGCACCGGGCTGAGCTTCTCGGCCTCGGGCCTGCCGAGCGGGGTGACGTTGTCGCCGGCGGGCCTCCTCGTCGAGGACGGGACCACCGCCAGCGGCGGCTACCAAGCCGTGCTGACCGCCACCGAGACCCTGCACGGCATCACCAAGAGCACGCAGCAGGGCTTCACGGTCGACGTGCTGGCGGCCGCCGCCCCAGGGACAGCCACCGTGGGCTTCCCGGTCAGCGGGATCTCCGCCGTCTCCACACCGCCGAGCGGCTGCACCTTCTCCGCGCCCGCCGGCCTTCCGACCGGGTTGGCGATGGCCGCGGACGGGACCGTCTCGGGCCGCCCTGCCGATTCCGGCTCCTCTACCTCGACGACGGCAGACGTCACGGTGGCCGCCTCTTGCGGGACGGCCTCGGCTGATCTGTCCTGGCAGCTCCAGCTCCAGCCGGCGATCCAGATCTCGCCCGACTCGCTCCCCGGGGGGACTGCCGGAGCCCCGTACCAGAACAGTGACGGCACCCCGGTCACCCTGCAGACCTCCGGCATCCCCGCCGGCGCTTCGGTGGCGTGGACGTGGGTGCCTGCGGCGGGCACGAGCCTGCCCCCCGGTCTCACGCTCGCCGCGGTGTCGAGCTCGCCGTCGGGGACCTCCCAGGCGACCCTGTCAGGGACCGTGACGCCGGACAGCGTCACCGCGACCGGCCCGGAGACCTTCAACTTCACGGTCGAGGTGACGAGCACCGACGGTGCGATCGTGTACGCGAGCAAGAGCCTGTCGCTGACCGTGCTGCCGGTGCTGCCGCCTCCCACCACGACCACCACGACAACGCCCACGACGACCACCACCACGACTCCGCCGACGACCACCACGTCCGGCTAGGTTCCTCGCCGACCAAGGAGCAAACCCTTGACCTTTACCGAGAACGCCCAGCTCGCCCAGCGCTGTCACCTGCTCGTGGAGAACATCGCTCGGGTGATCCAGGGCAAGGACGAGGTGATCTGGCGCACGGTGGTCTGCGTGCTCGCCGAAGGCCACCTCCTGATCGAGGACGTCCCCGGAACCGGCAAGACCTCGCTCGCGCGGGCCGTGGCGGCGAGCTTCGACATGACCTGGAACCGGGTGCAGTTCACCCCGGACCTGCTTCCCTCTGACGTGACCGGGGTGTCGATCTTCAATCAGGCGACTACCGCCTTCGAGTTCCGCCCCGGCCCGATCTTCGCCAACATCGTCGTTGCCGACGAGATCAACCGGGCCTCGCCGAAGACCCAGTCCGCCTTGCTCGAGGTGATGGAGGAGCGCACGGTGACGACCGACGCCACCGTCTATCCGGTGCCCACGCCGTTCATGGTGGTCGCCACCGAGAACCCCATCGACATGGAGGGCACCTACCAGCTGCCCGAGGCACAGCTGGACCGTTTCATGATGCGGATCCGCCTGGGCTATCCGTCGCCTGACGCCGAGGCGCTGGTGCTGCGCGCCCAGAAGGACGGAGCCACCGTCGTCCGCCTCGGACCGGTGATGTCCGCCTACGAGCTTCAGCTTTTGATCGACCAGGTGAAGCAGGTGGAGGTGTCTCCGGCGATCGAGTCCTACGTCGTGGCGATTGCCAATCACACGCGGTCGGCCCCCGAGGTGCGCCTCGGGGTCTCCACTCGCGGTGCGCTGGCACTGGTGCGGGCCGCGCGTGCGGCCGCCGCGATGGCTGGGCGAGCCGTCGTGACGCCGCAGGACGTCAAGGATCTTGCTCCTGAGGTGCTGGCACACCGCGTGCTCATGCATCCCGGCGCCGCCCTGCAGGGTCGCACGAGCGACGAGACGGTGACTCGTGCGCTCCAGGCGGTGCCGGTGCCCCGCCAGGTCCATTAGCACACCCATGCGACAAAGGCCCGCTGTCCGAGCGACCCCGCAAGGCCCCAGACGGTGACGCGAAGCGGGGCCGGCGCGCTCGTCCTCGGCGCGCTGCTGCTCGGCGTCGGTGCGGCGCTGCACTGGGCCGCGGTGGCCGCGCTTGGCGCAAGTCTGCTCCTCGCCACGCTCGTGGCTGCGCTTTCCGTGCTGCGGCGACCGCACGTGCACATCACCCGCCAGATCGAGCCGCCCCGGGTGTCCAAGGGCCTGCCGGCGATCGCGTACCTGCAGTTCACCAACCGGGGCCGTCTGCGCTCACCGGCGATGGTGGCCCTCCAGCCTTACGGGGAGCGCTCTGTGCCGCTAGTCATGCCGCGGCTGTTGCGCGGCCAGTCCGGGATGCGCACCTATCGGCTGCCGACGAGCCGGCGGGGCGTCTTCTCCCTCGGACCGCTCCAGGTCACCCGGGCCGACCCCTTCGACCTCGTCCGCGTCACCGAGCGCCACGGGGAGAGCGAGGAGATCTGGGTCTCCCCGAAGATCCTGCCGCTCCGGCCGCTCGCCTCGGGGGTCACCCGCAACCTCGAGGGGCCGACCTCGGACCGCTCGCCGCAAGGAACCATCACCTTCCACGGTCTTCGCGAGTACCAAGTCGGCGATGACCTGCGGATGATCCACTGGAAGTCGACCGCTCGGGCCGGTCAGCTGATGGTCCGGCACAACGTCGACACCTCCCAGCCCTACACCGTCGTGCTGCTGGACCTGCGCCCGGCGCCCTACTCGCCCGACAGCTTCGAGACCGCCGTCGACGTCGCAGCTTCGGTCATCACCAGCGCATCGGGCGGGAAGTCACCCGTTCAGCTGCGCACGACGGCCGGGCGCCGGGTCGGCGGCCAGGACCACCGGGGAATCGAGGAGCTGCTCGACCACCTCGTGGCTGTGGGCCCGGAGGCGGGCGGCTCGATCGCCGGTGAGCTCGGCCAACTGCGGCGAGAGCGCGGCGGGACGGCGCTCGTCGTCGTGACGGGGGCACTCGACCCCGAGGACCTGCCTCAAGTGGCCGCCCTGCGGAACCGCTTCGAGCAGCTCGTGGTCGTGACGGTGAGCCCGGACGAGCGCGAGCCGGTGTTCCATCCTGGCGTCAGCGTGGTGAGCGGGACCGACGAGGAGACGCTCACGAGCGCCTGGAACCTGGCGGCCGGCCGGTGACGCTCCGGCGTGTGGTCGCCGCGCTCTTGCCGCTCGTGGCGGCGGCGGCGAGCTTCGCCGCGGCCGCTCCCTGGCTTCGGGCCTTCTCCGGAGGCGATCTCGCGCTCGGCCTGGCGCTCGCCTCGGTGGTGCCGATCGCGCTCGCCTTCGGCCTCGCCCGCGTCGGGCTACGGGGCTTGGTCACCGCGCTCGTGACGAGCGCTGTCCTGTTGGTGGTCGTACTCCTCGGGGTGGTCCTCGCGTCCCCGACGGCCTTCCACAGCCTCGGGCTCGGCTTCACCGAGGGGATCGCCCACCTGCTCTCGGCCACCCTCCCGGTCGGTGGCCCGCGTTGGCTGATGGTGGTCCCGGTGACGGGCGCATGGCTGGCGGCCAGCTTCGCCGGCGAGGCACTGGGGCGCAGCCGGGGGAGCGGGGCTCCCGTGGTGGTGTGGTTGGTCGAATTCACCCTGGCGTACGCGGCCACCACGGGAGCGCCCGGCAGCGAAGCGGTTCAGTCGGTCGCCCTCGTGGTCCTCGCCGGCGGGTTCTGCCTGGGCAGGCGGTGGCTGCTCGGCACCGAACGCGTCGAGCAGCCGGCGGGGGTCCGCCACGAGGGGATCAGCCGCCCTCTCGCCGTCGGTGCGGTCACGCTGGCGGCGGCAGGCGTCGTGGCAGGCTTCGCGGTCCCGGGGGTGCCGGCGCTTTCGAGGTCACCGAAGGTGCTCTCGCGAAGGCCTCCGGTGCTGGCCGATCCGACGGTGACGCCGATCGGCACCACCATCGCCCTGCGCAGCGGCAGCGACGGGGCGACATCGGGAGAGCTCTTCAGCGTGGCGACCGACTCGCCGGCGTTCGGCTACGTGACGACCGCGGTCGTCGACCGCTACGACGGAAGCAGCTGGAGCTTCGTGCGGACGTTCCTGCCGACCGGTGGGCGCGTCCCGAGCGCCCCCGGCGACGTGCCCGTGGCCGGGGCACGCGTCGTGCACCAACATTTCACCATCGTCTCGTCGCTGCCGGGCCCGTGGATGCCGTTCTTGGGCCAGCCCGTGACGACCTCGGGCGTGGCGACCGACGTGGACGCTGGCTCGGGGATGATCCTCGCCGGCCAGCCCCTCGGCGCGGGCAGCCGATACGCGGTGACCTCTGCGCTGGCCGATCGCTCACTCGCCGACCTCGCCGCCAGCGGGGTCGTCGGGGTGTCGAGCGAGTCGGACGACGGCGCAGTCCCGGCCGGGCTCTCGGAAGACCTGACCACGATCGTCGGCGCGTTCGAGCGCGCGCTCGGGGTGAGCGCCGCCGCCAGCCAGCCGCTGCCGTTTCTCGCCGACGTGGAGCGCTACCTCGTGCGCAACGACAAGCGCCTCGTGGCATCGCGTTCGTCGGCGGGCACCGAAGGAGGGACCTCCTTCGCCGATGTCTCCAACGCCGTGCTCGTGACGAAGATCGCGACGCCTGAGCAGTTCGCCACGTTCTTCGCCCTTCTCGCCCGCCAGATCGGGGTTCCGGCCCGCCTCGCCACCGGGTTCCGTCTCGGCGCCGGCCCCGACTCAGTGCTACCCGCCGGGCGCTACGTCGTGCGGCGCTCAAACGCCTGGACTTGGGTCGAGATCCCGGTCGCCGGTTACGGCTGGGTCGCCGCCGATCCGACCCCGACGGCCACCGCCGCCCAGCAGGTCCAGCAGTTCTCGGCTACCACCACGACGAGCACCCCGACCACGCTCACGCCGCCGACGGCGGTGGCGAACACGATCGCCGGGGGAGCGCACGGCGTCGCCCCTCCGGTGCTCCGTCGCCGCCCCGCTTCGTCCCCGCTCGGTGCAATCATCTTGGGAGCGCTCGCGGCGGTCGTGCTCGCCATCCTGCTCGCCCTCAGCGGGGCGATCCGCCGGTCCGCCCGCCGGCGCCACCGGCGCCGCGGCGTGCCCGAGCGCCAGGTCGTGGGGGCATGGCAGGAGGTGCTGGACGGCCTGGAGGAGGCCGATCTCGGCCCGACGGCTCCCTGGACCGGCGAGGAGGTAGCGCAGCGAGCCACCGAGCGCTTCGGCATGCAGGCCGGCGAGTCCACTCGCGCCGTGGCCGTGCTCGCCGACCAGGCGCTGTTCAGCTCGGCGAACGGACTGGATGAAGAGGACGCCGTGTCAGCGTGGGCGGCACAGTCGCAGCTTCACTCCGCGGTGCGCTCCGCGCTTCCTTGGCACCTGCGGGTGGCGATGTTCCTCCGGGTCGCCCGACGCCGCTGAGCGATAGGTGCCGTCGCGCATGACGGCTCTCCTTGGTGACGGCGTGGCTGAACATCTCTGCAGCGAGTTGCAATAAATCTCCTGGATAGTCCCGAACGCTTTCAAACGAGAGAGCAGCTGCGAGTCGGCAGCCCACGGATTCGATCCGCTGCGCGCACGTAGATGACTGGCTCGACGAGGAGCTCCGATTCCGAGGCGCCTCTCTGCGGCGGGTAGGACTCGCCCGGTGGCTGAGCAGCGGGCGGCTGCCCGCCTGCGGCCGCGGTCCAGACAGGTCGAATCGTGCTGACCGTATGGAGCGAGCTTGAGTGCTTGCGATCCCTCGCAGGTAATGACATAGTGACCTGAGCCAGGGATGCGACGTCGGGTCGGATGAACCGGGGGGGGACACGGCGGGGATGACAGACGCAGCTGGGTCGATCGAGCACGTGGCCGAGGCGGTTGATGACGAGCACGTCGTCGAGCTGCTTCGCCAAATGGTTCGCATCCCATCGATCACGGGAGCCGAGGAGTCGATGTCCGATCTCCTCGCCCGCGAGCTCGAGGACGTCGGCTTTGAGCCACAGGTCCGGCCCTTCGCCGAAGGGCAGGCCAACGTGCACGCCTTTATGGACACCGGCCGCCCCGGGCCGTGCTTGTTGTTGGCCGGCCACATCGACACCGTGAACGTCGAGGGCTTCGAGGCGGCTTGGGGAGAGGACGAACGGTCGAATCCCTTCTCGGCAGCCCTCGTCGACGGCAAGATCTGGGGTCGCGGTACGGCGGACCAGAAGGGCGGCGTGGCCTCCATCCTCGGCGCCCTGTCGGCGCTTCGAGAGTCCGGTGCGCGGCTTGCTGGCCAGATACATGTCGCCCTGGTAGGCGACGAGGAGGCCGGTCCCGGGCGCGGAACGAGCGCCGGTATCAAGGCCTACGTCAAGGATGCGATCCAGTCCGGGCGCCAAAAGCCGACGTTCGCTATTTACACCGAACCGACCTCCCTCGACGTCTATGCCAGCCAGATCGGCTTCATGATCGGCACGATCTCGGTCGTTGGCAAGGCCAGCTACTTCTCGACGCCCTGGAACGGGCGCGACGCGATCCGTGACGGCCATCGAGTCCTCGAGGCGCTCTACGCCTACGAGCGCGAGCTCGCCGGGCGCACCCGCCATCGGCTCCTCGGCAGGCCGGCTCTGCTCGTCACGACCGTCGCCGGTGGCGAGTCCGTCTCGGTCGCCGAGCACTGGAAGGCGAGCTTCATCCGAAGCGTGCCGCCGACCGAGGACTTCGACGAGGCCAAGGTCGAGCTCGACGAGATACTCCAGCGCCTGAGCGTCGAGCATGGCATCGCTCTCGACATCGTCTACACCTCGCCTCGCGACAGCGATTACGGCGGCCGCCCCTATGAGGTCGATGCCGGATCGAAAGCGGTCGACTCGCTGCTCGAGAGCGCACAGCGTTACTCGCCGAAGGCGAGGCTGACCGGCGCACAGTACTGGTCCGAGATCGGCATCATCGGAGCCCTCGGCGCCGAGGCGGTCTACTTCGGGCCCGGCGACATCTCCATCTGCCACACGCCGCTCGAGAACGTCCCCGTCGCCGAGTTGACAGGCGCAGCGCGCACGCTTGCGTGCTTTGCCGCCGACTACCTCAGCACCTAACTCTGCATCCTCGTAAACCAAGCAAGGGGGAACACCATGGATAAGAGAATCCGGACCCGCTCGTGGGTCGCGGCTGCCACGGCGTCAGTGGCCTGCGCGAGCGCGGCCCTCGCCGCCGGTGCGGCGACTGCCGCACAGCGCCACGCCGGGACAGCGAGCTGGCCGCCGATCGGCGAAGCCGGCACGGCGCAGATCTACAAGACCGTCGGCCCGAACCACGAAGCTTCGGTCCCGGCATCGACGATCAAACTGACGCCTTCTGAGACCGCAGCCGTGAAGCGCGGAAAGTACACCGCGGCACTGGTCTGGCACGAGCCGGGCACGTTTACCCAGGCAGTCGACGCCGGCGCCAAGGCCGAGTTCGCCTCCCTTGGCATGAATGTCGTCTCCGACACCCAGGCGAACTTCGACGCCGCCACCCAGACCAATCAGCTGCAGACCGCCGAGACGCTGCACCCGAGCGTCGTGCTCAGCCTCCCGGTCAACGCCGTCACCGAGGCAAGCGCCTACAAGCAACTGTCTGGCCAGCACACCAAGCTGGTGCTGCTGAGCAACGTGCCGTCCGGCTTCACCTACCCGGCCGACTACGCCGGGATGGTCACCGACGACCTGGCCAACATGGGGCGTCAGGCGGCAGTGCTGCTCGGCACGGCGATGCACGGTAAGGGCACCGTGGGCATGATCTATTACGACGCCGACTTCTACGTGACGAACGAGCGGGACGCCTCGTTCCGCAGCTGGTTGACGAAGCTTTACCCGAACATCAAGATCGTCGCCCAGCAGGCAATGCCGAACCAGAGCGACGCTCAGACGGTGGCGACGGCCATGCTCGATCGGCACCCGAACATCCAGGGCATCTACGTGACCTACTCCATTCCGCCGGCCGAAGGCGTGCTCGCAGCACTCCGTACTCTCGGCAAGTCCAACGTCAAAGTCGTGACGCTCGACCTCGACCCGTCGATCGACGCCAACCTGGCGACAGGCAAGTACCTAGCCGGTGTCGTGGCGGACCAGCCCTACCAGCTCGGCGTGACGATGGCGAAGGACGCCGCGCTTGCTGTGATCGGCAAGTCGGCACCGCGCTTTGCCGTGGTGCCTGCGATCCCGGTGACGAAGACGAACCTGCTGAAGGCTTGGCAGACCTCGCTCAACACACCGGCTCCGCTGAACATCCGCAAGGCTCTCAAGTAAGCATCGCTGCGGCCCCCGCCTCGGACACCCTTCCGGGGCGGGGGCTCGCTGCATCGCCGCGCGAAACGAAAGGCAACATGGAGCTCAGGATTGATCAGGCGGTGAAGGATCGGAGCACCGTCCGGCTGCACGGCGTCACCACCCGACTGCATTCGATCGTCCCCTATGCAGGCTTCATTATCGTGTTGGCGTACTTCTCGGTCGCCCTTCGTTCGCACGGCTTCTTATCCGTCAACAATCTGCGCGCGATCGTCGAACAGACCGCTCCGATCGCCGTGATGGCGATGGGATATGCCTTCACTCTCGGGGCGGGCGAGATCGACCTCTCCATCGGCGCCACGGTGGCGCTCGTCGCCCTCACCGCGGCCGACGTCATGCAGTACGACTCGAGTGTCGTCGGCGTAGTGCTGGCGCTGTTGATCGGTCTCGGCGTCGGGCTGCTCAACGGTTTCCTCACGGTGTTACTTCGCGTCCCGTCTTTTCTCGTCACCCTTGGGGTGATGACAGCACTCGAAGGTTTCGGTGAGCTGATCACCAACCAGAACGCTGTCGCGGTCTCGAACACCGGGTTCAACGCCATTTTCGGCTCCGGCAGCGCCGGTCCGTTCCCGAGCTTGCTGATCTGGGTCGTCGCAATCCTGGCAATCGGCACCTTCGTGATGCGTCAGACGCGCCTGGGAGCGCACCTGCTCGCCATCGGAGGCAACCGAGAGTCCGCCGCCGAGCTCGGCCTTCCCGTCAAGCGCCTGCGGATCACCGCCCTGGTGATCAGCGCCTTCACCGCTGCGCTCGCTGGCCTCCTCTACACCGGCCGGCTACAGGGCGCCCAGTACACCCTCGGAGGCACCGACCTGTTGACGGTGATCGCCGCGACGATCATCGGCGGTACGAGCCTCTCGGGTGGTCGAGCCTCGGTGCCCGGCGCCTTTGTGGGGGCACTGTTACTCGGCGTGCTCAACGAAGGTCTGATCCTGATGGGCCTCGCCGCACCGGACCAGCTCGTCGCCGAGGGAATTGTCGTCATCGTCGCCGTCGGCCTCAGCCTTCGAGAGAAGGGAGAGTGACGGTGGCCGGCGCGGACCGAATCGACCCGTCGAGGAGCACAGCGGTGCCGGAGCTCGAGGTCACCGGGGTCGCGAAGTCCTTCGGGGCGGTGGCCGCGCTTCGCAACGCCTCGCTCACGGTCTACTCCGGCGAGGTCGTCGGGCTCCTGGGCGACAACGGGGCCGGGAAGTCGACCTTCGTGCGCTGCATCACCGGGCGACTCCATCCCGACAGCGGCACGATCAAAGTCGCCGGCGAGGAGAAGCGGATCCGTTCCCCGGAGGTTGCCCGGGCTCTCGGGATCGAGGTAGTCCACCAAGACCTGGCACTGGTCAATTCTCTCGACGTGGCTGCCAATCTCTTCATGGGCCGAGAGATTGTCCACGGTGCTGGCTTCTTTAGCCGCCTCGGTCTCTTGAAAAAGCGGGACATGCGCAAGCAAGCGCAGGCGGTTCTCGAGCAAGTCGGAGTGAAGCTTCCGTCGGTCAGCGCCACTGTGGGCGACCTCTCGGGGGGCCAGCGCCAGGGAATCGCCGTCGGCCGCGCTGTGGCGTGGGGCCAACGGGTCGTCCTGATGGACGAGCCCGCTGCTGCCCTCGGTGTCGAGCAGGCCCAGCATGTGCTCGACCTGATTCGCCGCCTCCGCGACCAGGGCATCGCCGTCGTGATGATCAGCCACAACATGGAACACGTCTTGAAAGTCTGTGATCGAGTCGTCGTGATGCGCCGCGGCGAGAGCATTGGGAGTGCTCGCGTGCCTGAGGTGACGGGCGAGATGCTGGTTGGCTTCATTACGGGCGCCATCCCTATCCCCGACGCAGCTCAGGTTCCGTCATCGAGCGAGCGGATGACCTAATTAGGAGGAGAAGGGGATCGCCTGGGTGGTGTTTTGTGGGCCGCGCAGGCGCCAAGTGGAATCAGTTGCGGTAGGTCCAAACCTGCGCCAAGTATGCTCCCAATGATCTGGAAGCGACCGCGGCCGCTCGGACCGCCGATGGAGGTGGCGTGCCGACGAGTGTTCAGCAGGGACGCATCGACCGCAATTCAAAGCTGCCGTACTACGCCCAGCTGAAGCGGGTGCTCGAGGACGAGATTGCCGAGGGCCATTGGAAGTCCGGTGACTTGCTCCCGACCGAAGCCGACCTGTGCACGCAATACGGTGTGTCGCGCACGGTGGTGCGTCAGGCGCTGGGCGAGCTGACCTCGGAAGGCCGGCTTTATCGCCTCCGGGGCAAGGGCACATTCGTCTCGGGGCGCAAGCTCAACGAGCAGTTCCTGAGTGGGACGCTCGGGTTCTTCGATGATCTCGAAGCCGCAGGCCACAGCGTGCGAAATCTTGTCGTTCGTTGCCAGCTGGAATCCTCGCACGACGAGGTGGCGAAGAATCTTGGCGTTGCTCCGGGCACCGACTGCGTCAAGCTCGAGCGCCTGCGCTACGTCGACGATCAGCTGATCGCATTCATGCACTCCTACCTTCCGAAGGACCTGGATCCGCACCTCCTCGAGCGGCTGAAGCGATTCGATTTTGAGCACAGTTCGCTCTACCGGTTCCTCGAAGGAGCAAGTGGTGTCCGAATCCAGTCGGGTGCCCGGTCCGTGCGCGCCGTCGTGGCGGATGAACAACTCGGGGCCGTCTTGCAGGTCCCGGTGGGCAGCGCCCTCTTGCATGTCTCATCGGTGGAGCGTGACGCCGATGGCCGGGTCATTGAGTACTCCGAGTCCTGGCATCGCGGCGATCGCGCCGACCTGCAGCTCCAGGTGACCCGCCGCCCCTAAGAATCTCGAGGGGAGGCTCGCTCCCACCTCCGCCGTCATGTAATGATATGACGACTTGGGGAGTCCGGGCGGACGATCCGCGTGGACGGGAGGGGGGCGTGATGCAAGAGACCGTTGCGGTCGTAGAAGGTCCGGCGCCAGAACCAGTCGGCGAGGAGGGGGGCCAACTTCGACGCCGTTCGATCGGCACGCTGGATGTCCTCGTGATGTCGCTCGCGTTCGCCGGTCCGACGGTGAGCATTTTCTTCAACAGCGTTCCGGCGGTCAGCTCGTCGGGAGCCGCACTTCCGCTTGCCTTCGTGGTCGCCACGGTCGGTGTGCTGTTCCTCGCCAACAGCGTCATCGAGTTCTCCCGCAAACTGCCAACCTCTGGCTTTGCCTACACCTTCAACTCCAACGGGATCGGCCCGAAGACGGGCCTCATGTCCGGATGGCTGCTGCTGTTCGGCTACGCCCTGACTACGCCGATGCTCTACAGCGCCTTCGCGCTCTGGGCTTCGACGTTCATCCAGAGCATTACCGGCGTCTACGTCTCCTGGGTCTGGTTGTTCCTTGCCGGTCTGGTCTTCGTGATCCTGTTGTCGATCCGCGGCGTGCAGCAGACCGCCACCGTCAGCATCGCCCTCGTCGCCTTCGAGCTGGCGGTGGTCCTCTCGCTGTCGATCTACATCGTGGTCAGCGGTGGGCACGCCCACAACTCGATCAACTTCACACCGTTCAGCCCAACGGCTCCCGGCTCGACCTGGACGGGTGTCTTCCTAGCCATGATCTTCACGGTGATGAGCTTCACCGGATTCGAGAACACGGCCGTGCTCGGTGAGGAGAGCCGCAATCCAACGCGCTCCATCCCGCGGGCGACGCTGATCTCGATCATCGTGCTCGGTGCGTATTACGTCTTCACCTCCTACGCCGAGGTCGCAGGTTTTGGCGTGCACCGGATGGGCGTGCTGTCCAAGTTCGTGATCCCGTTCTCGGGACTTGCCGACAGCTATTGGGGACACGGCCCGGCCTACCTCGTCTCGATCGCTGCCACCACGGCTCTGCTTGCCGGTGTCGTCGCCTCACACAACGCCACCGTCCGCGTGCTCTACGCGATGGGAAGGACCCGCTCGCTCCCGAGCGCCTTGGGACGGACGATCCCGCGCTGGAAGACCCCAGCGGTCGCGATCGTGGCCCACGGCGTGTTCAGCTGCGTGCTCGGCCTGGCCCTCGGCCTCAGCGTCGGTCCGGCGAACGTCTGGGGCTACCTCGGCTCGTTCATGACGCCCGCGCTGATCCTCGTTTACATACTCGTCAACATCTCGCTCTACCGTTACTTCCGCCGGGTCCACCCGACGGAGTTCTCGGTGTGGCGCCACGCCATCTTCCCCTTGCTCGGCACGGCGGTCCTGATACTGCCGCTGAAGAGCGTGGTGTGGCCCGTTCCCCCAATGCCCGACTCCTTGATCCCATACGTGCTGATCGCCTGGATCGTCGTCGGCTATCTGTGGATCCGTAAGTTGGCAAAGAGCCGGCCGGACGCGCTTGCGGACGCCGGGAAGGTATGGACTGATGACGTCTAACGTCCTCGACAGTCAGATGCTGCTCGAGATCAAGCAGCAACCGATGGCGCTCGAGCGAACGATCATTTCGCTGCTGGCAAGACGCGACGAGATCCGCAGCTACGCCCGAGGCAGTCGGGCGGTGCTCTTCTTCGCTCGCGGGTCTTCGGACAACGCGGCTATCTACGGCCGTTACCTATGCGAGATGCGCGCCGGGCTGATCTCCTCCTCGGCGTCGCCGTCGGTCTGGACGACCTACGGCGCGACGTTGGACCTGCGCGACGTGCTTGCGGTCGCCGTTTCGCAGTCGGGGCACACCGAGGAGCTCGTCGAGTGCGTCAACGCTGCACGCCACCAAGGGGCCCGAACGATCGCCATCACCAACGTGGCGGCATCCCCTCTCGCGCAAGCCGCCGAGCTGTCACTCGTGACCGAGGCCGGACCAGAGCTCGCCGTGCCAGCGACCAAGAGTTACACCTCCCAGCTCGTGGCCTTGGCGGTTTTGGCCGCTGCGATCAGTCGGCGCGAAGACGACTTCGCCCAGGAGCTCGCTGCGGTGCCTGCGGTGCTCGGCGAATGGCTTGAGCATGGCATCGACGTCGATCCGGTGGTGGATCTGTTTGTCCCGGCGCCGGGCCTCATGGTGGCGGGTAACGGGCTTGCGCTCACTACCGCCAACGAGATTGCCCTGAAGGTGAAAGAGACCTGCTATCTGCTGGCGGAAGGCCTCTCCGGTGGCGACTTGTTGCATGGGCCACTTGCAGCTCTCGATGCGTCCAAACCGGCACTGTTGCTCAATGGCGGTGGGCCGACGGGCAAGCGCCTCGAGCGAGTCTTCGAGCGAGTTCGCTCAATCGGCGCCAAAGTCGCCGGCATTGGGCCATCCGGTTCACAGCCGGGTTACGACGCCTTTATCGAGGCCCCGTCGCTCAGCGAAGAGCTGATGCCGGTCGCGCTCGTCGTGCCCGGCCAGATGATCGCCGAGCGGCTCGCCCGCCGACTCGGCTTTGATCCGGACGCGCCGCGGGGCCTGTCGAAGGTGACCCAGACCGACCCTGCATAGCCAGTTCGCGGCCTGGCGGAGACGTAATCACACCAGCACGAGGTGCTTCGGCATCGAGAGAGGAAGTTCAAGATGGCGGACGGTAACGCCTCCCCGGGGGCGCAAACGTCTGAGAGGTCCGGCGAGGACCCTGTTTCGATTCGTTTGGCGTTGCTCGAGTCGTCTGATCAGATCTCGGCCTCAGCGCGGGCTCTCGCCGTTTCGGTCACGGACGACTTGGTCAGCCACTTCGACATCACGGCAAACGACGAGGAACGGGCTCCTTTTGTTGTCCATGTGGCCCTTGCACTTGCCAGAGCCGAGCGCCATGAGCCCGAGCCGGAAGTCCCAGACGTTGTGAAGAGCGAGGTAGAGGGGTTTCCCGCCGAGCTCGAGTACGTCCGCGCCGTAATCGCGCAATGCTCGGCGGCGATTGGCTCGCCGGTTCCCGAGGACGAGGCGTACTACGTCACCGCTCACGTCTGCGCACTCGCCCGCCGTGGCGCGGAATGAGTCGCCAGCGCAGAGTCGTCGTGCTCGTGCTCGACGGCCTTGGGATCGGAGCGAGCGCCGATGCTCCCGAGCCCGAACGGGGAGCGAACACCTTGGTTCACGTCGAGCAGGTCGCCGGGCCGCTGCAGCTGCCGACCTTGACGGACCTGGGACTGGCCCGCGTCGCCAACCTGCAGGCAACTGACGCACTCGAGCCGCGGGCTGCCTATGGCTCGACGGAGCTCGGTTACCCGGGTGCCGACACGTTCCTCGGCCACCAGACGTTGATGGGAGCCAGCCCGCATTTTGCTCTGCACCTGCTCGAGGAGGCCCGAGAGCAGGTGATGGCCACTCTCACCAGAGCAGGGCATTCGGTGCGCCCGCTTACGGAGCGGTCCGTGCCGTTGCTCGTCGATGAAGCGGTGCTGGTCGCCGACAACGTCGAGGCCCGGCGTGGCCTCAGCATCAACGTCACCGGCTCTCTCGATGCCACGGCGTTCGACGAGCTGCTCGCGATCGGCCAGCTGGTGCGTTCTGCCGTCGAGGTGCCCCGGGTTATCGTCGTCGCCGGACGTGGCTTTGATCCAGATTCGATGCGTCATCACCTGCGCGAGACGAGCCCGGGCCAGATCGGCGTCGATACGCCGGGTATGGGCGTCTATGACGAGCACTACCAGGTCCGCCAGCTCGGCGCGAACGCGAATGGCGAAAGGAGCCTGCCCACCCTCGTGCTCGAGGCGGGCGGGAGCGTCATCCTGCTCGGCAAGGCAGCCGACGTGATCAGCTGCGAGGACGCCCGGCGTGATCCGGTCGTCCCGACCGCAGAAGTGCTCAAGCGCGCCCGTGAGGAGCTGTTGGGCATGACGCACGGGCTGCTCGTCGCGAACGTTCAAGAGACGGATCTTGCGGGCCACGAACAGGATCCGGTTCGCCTTGCTCATGTCCTTGGCGAGGTGGACGAGCTCTTGCCCTCCCTCATCGAGGAACTTGGCCCGGACGACTTGCTGCTCGTAACCGCCGATCACGGCAACGACCCCACCAACGGGAGCAGCCAGCACACGCGCGAGGCGGTGCCGGTGCTGGTAAGCGGGAAGCGGGTTCGGCCCGGTCCCTTTGGCACTCGGGCGTCGCTTGCCGACGTCGGTGCGACCGCCGCTCGTTTCCTCGGCCTTGGTCCGCTGGCGCAGGGAGAACCGCTCGGAGAGGACGTCGTCCGGTGTTCTTAGAAGTCACCCGTCGCCGGAACCCGGCTCTCGTGGCGGCGGCGGTCGAACTGCACGGAAGTGGTGAGATCCCGTCCAACTGCTATGTGCTCGACCTCGACACGATCGGACGCAACGCGGCGCGCATCGCGCAGGTGGCGGCAGACAACGGACTTACCTGCTTCCAGATGACCAAGCAATTCGGGCGCAATCCGGTAGCGGCGAAGGTGATCGCCGCGAACGGGATCCCGGAGGTGGTCGCCGTCGACGCCGACGAAGCGCTGACGCTCGCAGCAGCTGGCCTCAAGCTGGGCAATGTCGGACACCTCGTACAGCCCCCGGCGCGTCGCTGGCGGTCACTCGTCGATCGCGGGCCGTCGTATGCGACGGTTTTCGGCTTCGAGCAAGCGAAGCTGGTCAACGACGCCGCCAAGGACGCCGGTCGTCACCAGTCGCTCTTGCTGCGCGTCGTCGGCGAGCTCGACCACCTCTATCCGGGACAGCGCGGTGGCGTGGCGTTCAACGAGCTCGAAGCGACGATCGCTCGAATCGCCGAGCTCGAGGCCGTTTCAGTTGCCGGAGTAACCGCTTTTCCCTGCATGCTCTTCGACGAAGCGGCCAACGCCGTGCGCCCGACGCCGAACCTCGATTCCGTGCTCCGTGCGGCCGCGGTGCTGCGACGGGTCGGGATCGACGAGCCCGTCGTCGACGCGCCGAGCACCAACTGTGTCGCCACGATGGCGCCGCTCGCCGCCGCTGGAGTAACGCATGTCGAGCCCGGCAGCAGCCTCATCGGCAATACGCCGCTGCATGGCTTTTCGGACCAGCCCGAGGAGCCGGCAATGGTCTACGTCACCGAGGTGACGCATCGCGACGCCGAGGCGACCTACACCCTTGGCGGTGGCCACTACGCGCGCGCACGGCTTCGTTCGGCACTAGTCGTCACCGAAAATGGCGAACACAAAGCGAGGGCCGTGCCACTAGCGGCGGAAGCGATTGACTACTACGGCAGCCTCGAGCCGCCGATCGATCAGGCGCGCCCTGGCGACACGGTCGTCTACGCGTTTCGCTCGCAGGTCTTCGTCTCGCGAGCGACGGTCGCCGCAGTCGCCGGGATTGGAAGCGCGCCGAGGGTCGTCGGCCTTTACGACCACGTCGGCAAGGCACTCGCCGGAGAGGCGTACGTCGCACGCACCCGGATCGAAGGAGAAGCATGAGGACCCACCCGCTCGTGCAGTGGACCGTATCGGAGGCTGCCGAGGCCCAGTACCGGCTGGTCGAGGCGTTCCGTCGCCAGTTCGACGGCCTCGAGGCCCTTCAGGCCGGTGACTACGGCGCCCCCGCCGATCTCGGGCGCTCCCGGGCGACGGCCAAGATCGAGGCAGCGCTCGCCGAGTTCTTCGAGGCGGAGGAGGTCGTGCTCGTTCCGGGTGCGGGCACCGGCGCGCTCCGAAACGCGCTGATGGCAAGCCTCGAGCCGGGCGCCAGCATCATCGTGCACGCCGCGCCGCCCTACGCGACCTCTTCCGTCACGTTCCGGGCGATGGGACTCGATCTCCTGGCCTGCGACTTCAACGACGCGAACGCGCTGGCCGCACTGCTGAAGCGCCGTCCGGCGATGCTCTACCTGCAACACTCGCGCCAGCGCCTCGAGGACCATTACGAGCTTGCCGAGCTGATCGCCGCCGCCCGTGACATCTCCCCCGAGACGGTGCTGCTCGTCGACGACAACTACACCGCGTTGCAGCTGCCGCGCATCGGCACCCAGCTCGGGGCGGACCTGTCGGCGTTCTCGCTCTTCAAGCTGCTCGGTGAGCCAGGTGTCGGCTGCGTCACCGGAAAGAGCGAGCTGATCGCTCGCATCCGGGCCGACAACTACTCGGGTGGGACGAAGATTCACGGCCCGGTCGCGATCGCCAGCTACAAGGGCCTTGTCTATGCGCCGGTGGCGCTGGCACTGCAGGCGGAGGTAGTCGAGGCCGTAGTCGAACGCGTCAACAGGGGAGAGGTCCCGGGGGCCCGGCAGGCCTACGTGGGCAATCACCAAGAGCGCTGCGCACTGATTCAGCTGGAGGAGCACGACGCCCAGGAAGTGATCGCCGAGGCACTCAAGTACGGTGCCGCTCCCTATCCGGTCGGCTCCCAGTCGAAGTATGAGATCAGCCCGATGGTGTACCGCTTGTCGCGGGCAATGTGCGAGGACGACCCCGGACTCGCCCGTCGGATGATCCGGGTGAACCCGTTCCGCTCGGGCCCGGACACGATTATCGAGATTCTTACGCTGGCGCTTGCCAATTGCGGCAAGCAGGCTTGATCGACGGAGAGGCATGACGATGGTGAAGATCGCGGTGACCGGAATTGGCAAGGAACGAATCGCCGAGCTGGCGCTCGCGAGCGGCGGCGGGGAAGTCCAGGTCGAGATCAAGACCGATCTCGAGGCTGCCTTTGCCGTGAAGGCCAAGCAGGCCGACTACTACATCGGCGCGTGCCAGAGCGGGGCAGGGGGAGCGCTCGGCGTGGCGACGGCGATCCTCGGCTCCTCCGATGCCGTCCGGCTCTCGGGGACCGGCACGCTCCCGGATCTCGAGGAGGTCGCCCAGGCAGTGCGCGAGGGCCGCCACGCCTTCGGGATCATGCACAGCCATATCGAGTCGGTGGTGCCGGTCCTCGTGCGCGAGATGGTCGAAAAGTCCAAGACCTCCGGCCAGGTCTGAGCGAGTGCATTCCGAGGTCATCAAGCTCGCCCTCTTCGGGCTGCTCGGCTTGTTGTCGGCAGTCACCGCCAACCGCACTGTCGCCATCTATCAGGACGGCCTGCGCACGTCGGTGATCGAGCTGTGGGCGGGCGTGAAGACGCGCCGCGACCTGGCGGCCTACTCCTACAAGGTGAGCCTCGGATTCGTCCTCGTCTATGCCTTGCCGTACAGCCTCGTCACGGGCATCGTGATGATCCACATCATCTGCCTCGGGACCGACACGATCGGCCTTCGTATCAAGAACTCGGTGGTCGCGGGCCTTGCAGGCGCAACCTACGCGATTGGCGCCTCGGCGCTCGTGAGCTCGATATTCCTGGGCCTTCGTCACCTGCCGCCGGCTATTCCTAACCTGCACCTGATCTGGGCGCCGCTTGCCTATTCTTTGCCGCTGCTTGGGGTCGCGACCGCCTCAGAACAGCGGGGCTTTCGTGCCGCCCTGTACACGTTCGTTTTGACCATGTCGGTGTGGGCGCTCGCCGCCTATGGGCTGCACACGTTTCATGACGGCATCCTCCTCGGCGGCGTCGTGGCGCTCGGCGTGACGATGGCGGTGCTGGTCGCGCTGGCGCTTCGGGAGAAGTCATCTGCGCCAGCGGACTTGAGCTTCTTCGAGGACAAGATCGCCCGTGTGCGGCGCAATTGGCTCTGGCTCTTGCCGATCGGCGCGGTGATCGCCGTGCTCGCCTCGCAGCGTTGGATCGGTGGTGAGCCGATCCAGGTGGCGATGCTCAGCCTCCACCAGAACTATCTCGCCGCGGCCGTGGCGATCTTCTCGGTCTTCGGCTACCTGCCGGTGCAAGGCATGACCGGCCTCGTGAGCGGGATCTGGAACCAGGACGGCTATCCCGACTGGTTCCTCGCCGTCGGCTTCCTCGTCTCCAATCCGATCGGCGCGGCAGTCGGTGGTGCCGCGCTGATGGGCTTCGAGCTCGTCTCCCTGCGCTGGGTGGCGCGACTGTTGACCACGCGGCCGGGGATCACCTCCCTTGGGCACGCCACACGCGGCGCGATGGACGTCGTGCCGAATCTCGCCGTTCTTGCAGGTGGCGTCACAGCGGCGTCGACCACCGGCGGCCCGGCGGGCGCGCTAGCGGTCGTCGGCTTGTACATCCTGAACGACAAAAAGGGCCGCCCGGTCGTACCGCTCGCCGTCCCCGTCTTCGCCTATCTCCTCGTCGCGCTCGCTGCCGGAGTCGCCAAGCACCTTGGGGTGCCGGCGTAGCAAGTCGCTGCGCCGAGCCTCCACGCATCAGAAAGGAACTTCAGATGGAACGACGTCGACTTGGATCGACCGGTTATGAGGTGGCCCCCATCTCGCTCGGCACGTGGGCGTTCGGTGGCGACGAGTGGGGGCCGTCCGACGACGAAAACGCGGTCGCAGTCATCCGTGGAGCGCTGGAGGATGGCATCAACATGCTCGACACGGCCGATGTCTATGGGTACGGCCACAGCGAGGACATCGTGCGCCGCGCACTTGACGGATGGACGGACGAAGTCCTCGTCTGCTCGAAGGCCGGCAACGACATCTACGACACGCCCAAGGTCGCGGGCGGTGGGCCGAAGAGCTTCTCGGCCGAGTACCTGGCTCGCGCGGTCGAGGGCAGTCTCGCTCGACTCGGGCGCGACTGCGTGGACATCTACCTGTTGCACAACCCGAGCCTCGAGGTCATCGTCGCGGGAGAGGCCCTCGGCGCCCTCAAGCAGGCCAAGCAGGCGGGGAAGATCGGCCTGGTCGGTGCCTCGGTCTACACCGCTGAGGAGGCCCGAGCCGCGGTCGCGCAAGGCGCCGACGTCGTCATGCTGCCCTATAGCCTGCTTGCCCCGAGCGAGGTCGCTAACTTGTTGCCCGACCTCGGCAAGACCGGCACCGGGCTGTTCGTCCGCTCGCCGCTGTTCAACGGGCTGCTCTCGGGGAAATACTCGACCGAGTCGTCCTTCGGCGCCGACGACCACCGCAGCCACCGCGGCGATGAGTGGCTCCGCCGCGGCGTGGAGCGCACCGAGCAGTTTCGCTTCCTCGAGCGCGACGGCCGATCGCTTGCCCAGGCGGCGCTCTCGTTCGTCCTCTCCACGCCACAAGTTGCGAGCGTCGTCGTCGGGGCGCGCTCGAGCTCCCAGCTTGCCGAGAACCTCAAGACCGAGGCGCTCGCAGGCCTGAGCGAGGAAGATCTTTCTGAGATCGGGCGGATCATCGCCTCCTGGGCCAGCTGAGCGAAGTCGACTTAGCCGTGGACACCTCGAGCCGCCAACCATGAGTCGCCAACTCACCGGGATCGCGGGGAGCCCCGGAGCCGTCGCCGGGCCTGCGGTGATCATCGCATCGTCGAGCGATATCCGAGACCTTCACAAAACGGTGACGCTCGACGATGTGGAGCTGGCCATCACGACGGTTGGCTCTGAGCTCGACCGGCTGGCTCACACGGCAACCGGCGAGGCGGCTGACATCCTTTCGGCACAGGCGATGATGGTCCGCGACCCGGCGCTCGCCGCGAGCATGCGCGCCACGTGTCAAGGTGGCGAGAGCGCTCCCGCTGCGTTCTCGCAGGCGATCAACGAGTTTCGAAGTGCCCTCGCTGCGCTCGGCGGCTACCTCGGCGAGCGGGCAGCGGATCTCGACGACCTCGAACGCCGCGTGCTGGCGACGGCGTCTGGCGCCCAGCTCGACGCGCTCCCGAAGACCGAGCAACCACATGTGCTGGTCGCTCGCGACCTGGCACCGGCAGACACGGTCGGACTTGACCCGGGAAACGTCCTTGCCATCATTACCGAGCAAGGGGGGCGCACCAGCCACACCTCGGTCGTAGCGCGCGGCCTTGGGATCCCCGCCGTCGTCGGCTGCCCGGGGGCACTCGAGATTGCGCCGGACAGTCTTGTTCTCGTCGACGGGGACGAGGGGACGGTGGTTGTCGACCCGACGCCCCAGCAACTGCGCTCGCTGCCTGCCATCCGATCGGAGGCGACCGTGCCGAGCGAACGCTGTGCCACCAAGGACGGCGAGCGCGTCGAGCTGCTCGCCAACGTGAGCGGCAGCGCGGAGGCGGAACGGGCTGCGGCCCTTGGCGCCGAGGGTGTCGGGCTGCTCCGCACCGAGCTGCTCTACCTGCATCGCCAAGTGGCGCCGACGCTCGAGGAGCAAGAGCGTGAGTATCTGGCGGTCTTCGAGGTCTTTCCGACCGGCAAGGTCGTTGTGCGCACGCTTGACGCCGGGGCGGACAAGCCGCTCCCGTTCCTCGCTCACGACGCTCCCGAAGCGAACCCGGCTCTTGGGATTCGAGGCTGGCGGCTCGACGTCCTTGGTCCGAAGCTCTTCGATGACCAGCTCGCGGCGATCGCCGCCGCGTCTGCCAAGGTGAACACCAGGGTGGCTGTGATGGCACCGATGGTGGCAACGGCTGAAGAGGCCGCAGCCTTCGCCTCCCGGGCCCGAGCCGCTGGGATCGAGGCGGCCGGCTCGATGGTCGAGGTTCCTGCCGCCGCGCTTAGAGCGGGCCAGCTGCTCGAGCACTGTGACTTTCTCTGTATCGGGACGAACGACCTGTCGCAGTACGCATTTGCCGCCGACCGGGGTCTCGCCGCGCTCTCCGGACTGCTGGATCCCTGGCAGCCGGCCCTTCTCGATCTGATCCGGCTCACCGCCGCCGCCGGCGAGGCCGCTGGCAAGCTGGTCAGCGTCTGCGGCGAGGCGGCCAGCGACCCGCTCATGGCGCTCGTGCTAGTGGGTCTCGGCGTGCGCAGCCTCTCAATGTCGTCCGGGTCGCTGGCGTCGGTACACGAGGCGATCGGTCGCCACGACCTCGAGCAGTGCCGCGACCTCGCCGCCTTGGCGGTTGGTGCCAGAAGCGCCGAGGCGGGCCGAGCGGTGGTCAAGGCGAAGGCCCACTGGAGCGGGAAGTGATCGGCATCGCCGAGGGGGCCCGCCGGCGATGCTCGGTTGGCATTGCCGGCCCGGCGACACGGAACAGTCGAGGAGAAGTGATGGAAGACGACGGCGGTACCAAGAGTTCGGCCGTGGTGAGGAGCCAGCTGTTCCTCGCCGAGCCATTGCACGCCCGGCCAGCGGGTGCGCTCGTTCGCCTGCTCGGAGCGTGCAGCGACGAGCTCCGGATCGAGATGGGCGGCCGCAGCGCGGACGGCCGGAGCATCTTGTCGCTCATGGCGCTCGGTGCGGACGCCGGCGCGACAGTCACCGTCGAGGTCAGCGGGCCGACCGCCTTGGCGACGATGGCAGCGGTCGAGCACATCTTGACCTGAGTAGTCGCTTGATCGCGCCCGGGTGTCGGTTGGCCCGGCATCTGGGGCGATGCCACGGCCGGTGCCGAACGCGACCCCCTCCAACGGGCAGGATCCGGCTGTTCACATCATGCAGGGGCGTTGTCCGCCAGAAGCCTCAGTCGTCGTGGCTGGTCCGGGTCCTTCTCCGCAGTCGGCGCGTCGAGCGCGCCTCGTGACGGGGTTCCTCGCTCGTGTCAAGGGTCGCGGGCTCGCCGCTGCCCGTGATCGTCTGCTCGAGCGAACGTGGATCGCTCGAGAGCTCGGCGAACGTGCTCGAGTAGAGGAACGGCTCGGGCTCGGGCACGAGGAGCAGCTCTTGCGGTCGGCCGGACCCGCCGCCCACAAAGCCCCAGCTCGGTGCGGCGAGATCGGTTGGCGCAGGTGGGCTCGTCTCGTACCACGGGGCGTTCGTGCGGCGCGCGGCGAGGGGCTGATCTGCCCCGCCCGCGATCTCGTTGGGCTCCGGCTCTTGTGCACGGACCGGCTCATCGGAGAAGACCGGGGCGTGGCCGGCTTCGACGGGCGCGGT
>JAODBN010000149.1 GCA_025463965.1 Acidimicrobiaceae bacterium | reverse complement strand
CGGCTTCGCGTGGCTTGGCCCCGGTCGGCTTGCATGCCTCTTGGGTGAGCGTGGTCATGGGGATCTCGTAGACGAGGAAGGCCGAGAGGCTCTCGTCGGTGCGGGGATCCTGTCGGTAGCCGGCCTTCTCGAGGGCCCGCTCGTCGAAGGAGTCCGAGTTCAAGATGACCGTGCCGCCGGCCGCGAGGTCGCCGATGTTGGCCCGCAGCGCGGCCGGGTTCATGGCGACGAGCACCGTCGGGGCGTCACCGGGGGTGGCGATGTCGTGGTCCGCGATGTGGACCTGGAAGGCGGACACCCCGGCCATGGTCCCCGCAGGCGCACGAATCTCTGCCGGAAAGCTCGGAAGGGTCGCCAGGTCGTTGCCGAACAGGGCGCTCCCGGTCGTGAACCGGTCGCCAGCGACCTGCATGCCGTCACCGGAGTCCCCGGCGAAGCGGACGACCACCCGGTCCATGTTCTTCACCTGGCGGTCACCGGACCGCTCGAGCGTGCTGCTCAAGTCAGACTCCTCGTCGCGATTCAAGGCGCCATCGCCTTGCGCGTGGGTCTTCATCCTACCGACGCGCGCCGACAGACCTTGACCGGCCGGGACCCGCCGAGAGGCCAGGAGCGGCGCCCGGGAGCAGACGGCGAGGCGCTAGGCGACGGTGATGGAGGGGTCCAAGTAGACGTCCTGGATCGCGTTGATCAGTGCCACGCCCTCATGGAAGGGGCGCTGGAACGCCTTGCGCCCGGCGATTAGGCCCATTCCGCCGGCCCGCTTGTTGATCACCGCGGTGCGCACGGCCGTCGCCAGGTCACTGTCGCCCTTGGACTCGCCACCCGAGTTGATCAGGCCGATGCGGCCTGCATAGCAGTTGACGACTTGCCAGCGGGTGAGGTCGATCGGGTGGTTCCCGGCCGTGTAGCGGTCGTAGACCAGGGGGTCGGTCCGACCGAAATTGAGGGCGGTGTAGCCGCCGTTGTTCTCCGGCAGCTTCTGCTTGATGATGTCCGCCTCGATGGTCACCCCGAGGTGGTTCCCCTGACCGGTGAGGTCAGCCGCCAGGTCGTAGTCCGCTTCCTTGGTCTTGAACGCCGAGTTGCGCAGGTAGCACCACAGCACGGTGAACAGACCGTGGCGGTGTGCCTCCGCGAATGCGGTGGACACCTCTCGGATCTGGCGGGTCGACTCGGGCGAGCCGAAGTAGATCGTGGCCCCGACGCCCATAGCGCCGAGGTCGACGGCCTGCTGTACCTGGGCGAACATCACCTGGTCGGCCTGGGCCGGGTAGGTGAGGAGCTCGTTGTGGTTGAGCTTCACGATGAAGGGGATCTTCGGTGCGTACCGCCGGGACACCGCGCCGAGGACGCCGAGAGTGGAGGCGACCGCGTTGCACTCGGCCGCCAGCGCCAGCTCGACGATCTTGGCGGGGTCGAAGAATGCGGGGTTCTTCGAGAAGCTCGCCGCCGCCGAGTGCTCGATGCCCTGGTCGACCGGGAAGATCGAGAGGTACCCGGTCCCGCCGAGGCGCCCGTGGCGCAGCGTCGCCTCGAGGTTGCGCAGCACCGTCACCGGTCGGTCGGTCCACGAGAACACCCGGTCTACGTAGTCCGGCCCGGGCAGGTGCAGCTCTTCGCGCGGAAAGCCGGTCGACTCGTGCTTCAGCAGCGAGTCGGCTTCGTCCCCGAGCAGCTCACGGACGTCGACGGACACTGCGGCCTCCTGAGGGTTCCCGGCCGCCCACTCGGGCAGCCCACGCTCCGCAGCCTATCTGGCCGCTCTCGGGCCTGGAACTCGATCGGGCTTGCACCGGCGTCGGCGTAGCGTCCTCCGCCCGAGTGACGAAGCGACCCACGCCGGGCCGGCGAGCCGGAAAGATCCCTACCGCAGGGCGGTGAGCCGCTCGGGGGCGTCGGAGAGCTCGGGGTCCGCCATGACCACCTTGTGGAACCACTCCCGGGCGCGCGGCAGGTCGCCGCTGCGCTCGTAGAGGTCGGCCAGCGCGTACCACTGGCGGACGTGGCGATCGAGGGGCTTTCGCACGTCTCTTCCGGCGACGGCGCGCGCCAGCAGCTCGACGGCCGCGCCGACATCTCCCTGGTCGGCGAGCGAGCCCGCCATCACGAGACGCCCTTCGGCGAGCACGTCGCTGCCTGCACCCGTGCGACGCAGCTCCGCCCACAGCTCCGCGACCTGGCGATGGTTGCCGAGGGCACGTTCGGAGTCGGCGATCACCGGGTGCTGGTCGACCGACCCCGTGAGCTCGGCGAACACCCGCAGTTCCTTGGCCGCCTCCTTCCAGCGCCCGAGGCGATAGAAGGTCAGGCCGAGGAGCTCACGGACCGCGGCAACGCCGGGGGCGTTGCGGGCGAGCTCGCGAAGGATCGGGAGTGCGTCCCCGTAGCGATCGCGCTCATAGGCACGTGCCGCGTCGGCGAGGCGGAGCTCGAGACGGGCAACCTCGCGAGCCGTCCCGGCCTGGGCCAGCTCGACCGCCACGGGAGAGGGCAGCTTCTTTCGCCGACGCTTGGGGGCGACCTCGCCAGCTGGGGCGTTCTCCGCGTCGCGGGCGCTCGCTGCAGCGCGCTCGCCGCTCAGGCCGCGGCGCTCGCCGGTGACCGCGAAGCGCGCCGGGGCCTGAACGGGCCGCTCTGGTCGGGCGGGTCGTTCGGTTCGCTCGAGGCGCTCAGCACGCTGGGGGCTGCCGGTGTTCGAACGCGCACCACCAGCGCGGCCTCCACCCGCGTCCGATGGTCGGCCCGCTCCACCTCTGCGCGGTGCCTCCGGCTCCGATGGAGCCCGCATCCCCGCCGCGCCACGGCGGGCCACCCCGCCCCAACCGGCGTCACCGGCGCGCTCGTAATCGGAAGGTCCCCTGCTCGAGGGCCGACCGCGCGCGGGCGCTGCGCGTGAACCGCTCCCGGAACGCCCAGCGCCCTGGCCAGGTGACGGTCGGGCGCTGCGCCCGCCGTCGGAACGAGCGGGACGATCTCCCTCGGAGAATCCCCCGGTCCGTCCGCCGGTCCGCGGAGCGCCGCCGCGTGAGTCGCCGCCTCGCGGGCTGTAGCTGCGCGGCGGGCGGTCCGTGCGCTGCGGTCGGCTCGGCGCGGGGCGCCCCGTCGCCGGTCGATCGGCGCCAGGAACGTAGGGGCGAGGCGCCCGATCGCCGCGGTCGCCAAACCCGCCGGCTCCGGCGTCTCGGCGGGCCCGATCAGGAGCTCCCGCACGTGGTGACCGAACGGGGCGCGATGGGCGGTCGTCCCTCGGAGGACGCTCGTCTCTCTGTGGGCGGCCCGATCGCTCCGACCGCTCCGGCCGATCAAAACGGACGAGCCGTTCGGGACGCACCGGACGGCTCGAGCGCTCCGGTCGTCCGGTTCGCTCCGGTCGTCCGGTTCGCTCGGGGCGTCCGGTTCGCTCGGGGCGCTCCCACTCGTCGCGACGAGGTGCGCCGCTGCCCCCAGACCGTGCTGGTCCAGAACCGCGGTAGGCGCCGCCCGATGCACCGGGACGTGGCGGGCGGCCGTTCGCTCCCCCGCGTCCCACCGGGTTCCCTCCGTCGGCCCGCCGCGGCCCTCCCGTCCCGCCAGCGCGTCCGGAGCCGAACGAACCGCCACGGCTCTCGCCGCCGGATCGCCCGACTCCGCCGCCGGACCCGGCGCCACCCGAGCGGTAGCCGCCGCTCCGTCCCGTGCCCGACGCGCCGGTCCGTCCCGCGCCCGAGGCGCCGCCGAAACCCGTGCC
>JAODBN010000145.1 GCA_025463965.1 Acidimicrobiaceae bacterium | reverse complement strand
TCTACGAGTGGGGTGTCGCCACTCGCCGCTGGCATCCGGCCGGCTCTGCCTACGTCCCCCGGGCCGGCGACGTCGCCGTCTACGGCTTGAACCTCACGACAGGAGCGGCCCAGCACGTGGCGGTGGTCACGTCCTACACCCCGGGCAGTCGTGGACCCGATGTCGTGAACGGTGACGGATCGCGGACCGGCTTCAGCGTCGTGGAGGTCGGCCAAGACCAGTGGAAGGCGGACATTCACGGGAACGGAGGCCAGCTTGCCGGCTACGTCTCCCCGAGCCCGCCGCCGCCCCGCGTGACGAGCCAGCGCACCTGAGCGCCGATACCGCCGGGCTTTCACGCCCGCGGCGCGGCGCGCCGAGCAAGCGCCGCGCGCGACGATCGGCCGATGGCAATCCGGGCGGTGGTCTTCGACGTCGGCGAGACGCTCTTTGAGGAGGGGCGACCGTGGGCGGACTGGGCGGACTGGATCGACGTTCCACCAGCGACGCTCCTCGCCGCGCTCGGCGCAGTGATCGCGCAGCGCAGACATCACCGCGAGGCCTTCTCGCTCCTACGGCCCGGAATGGTCTTCGAGGAGGAGCGAGCGCGAAAGATCGCCGCCGGCCGCCTTTGGCTGCTCGAGGAGGACGACCTGTATCCCGACGCCCGCCGCTGCCTCGCTCGGTTGCGCGACCTCGGCTACCGCGTCGGCGTAGCCGGCAACCAGCCGCAGTCCATGCTGGACGCGCTGGCCGAGATGGACCTCGCGGTGGACTTCACGGGATCGTCGGAGTCTTGGGGCGTGGAGAAGCCCGATCCGGCATTCTTTGCCCGCGTGGAGGCCCTCGCCCGGGTGAGCGCGAGCGAGATCTGTTACGTCGGCGATCGCGTCGACAATGACGTGGTGCCGGCCCAGAGCGCGGGGATGTCTGGGGTTCTCATCCGCCGCGGGCCCTGGGGCTATGTCCAGGCAACGTGGCCCGAGGCCGCCGAAGCGGACGCCGTCATCGATTCGCTCGACGAGCTCCCGGAAGTGCTCGGCCGCCTCGACGCCCGGTCGGACGCACCACGTCTCTGATCGCGCTGCCCGGCGGAAAGTCGCCGGCCGTGGGCGCCCGAGCAGAGGAACCTTCACGCGGCTGAAACAGCAAGCCATTGTGAGCTGCGAGCGCGGCCGGTACCGTGCGGCTGAGTGTCGAAATCGGTCCGCGCCCGCGCCCTGCTGCCAGCGGAGCACGCTCACGATACGGCGGAGCAGGCCCGGTCGTCGCTTGCACGGGACGAGTCATGACCGCCTCGCGATTCGAGCATCGGCCGGCTCGCCAACTGGTTGAGGTGCCGGGCGGGGCGGAGGATACTGCGCTGTCCGGCCGGAGAGGACCGGCGGCTGATCTTCGTCCGATGATCGCCGAGGCCGAAGACGACGGGGCCCCGCGCCCTCGGCTGCGCGACGACCTCGGGGCCTTCGTCGTCGGTCCGGACCAGATCGCAATCGGTACGCCCGGGGGCCCGCTCTCGGGACTTCGCTTCGCCTGTAAGGACCTGTTCGACGTGGCCGGCTCCCGGACGGGGGCGGGCAATCCAGACTGGCTCGCGGACGCTCCCGTCGCCACGCGACACGCGGTGGCAGTTGAGGCGTTGCTCGCAGCGGGCGCGGACCTGTGGGGCAAGACGGTCACCGACGAGCTGGCTTTCAGCCTGGCGGGGACGAACGTTCACTACGGCACCCCGCGAAACCCGATCGCCCCCGATCGCGTGCCTGGGGGCTCCTCCTCCGGCTCCGCAGTCGCCGTCGCCGGGGGGGCCGTGGACCTGGCGCTCGGCACCGACACCGGGGGCTCGATCCGGGTACCTGCCTCCTACTGCGGGATCTGCGGCATCCGGCCGACGCACGGGCGCATCGACCAGCAAGGGGTGTTCCTCCTCGCGCCGAGCTTTTGCACCGTCGGGCTCTTCGCCCCCGATGGCCAGACGCTCCGACAGGGATGGGCGGCGCTCGCCGCCGGGGCAACCGCTCCGGGTTGGCAGGCTCCTGCCGCGCGCCGGGTCGAAGAACTCGTCGTCGTCCCCGAGCTGATGGCGGTCGCTGACGACGACGCGGCGAGCTCGCTCTACGCCGCAGTCCACGAGCTCGCGATCGTTCTCGGCCTCACGGTCCGAGAACGGGTGCTTCCCGACGGCTGGACGCCTGAGCGAATCCTTGAGGCCTTCCGGACGATCCAGTTCTTCGAGGCGTGGCAGCTCCACGGCGACTGGATCACATCCCGACACCCGACGCTCGGTCCTGGGGTCCAAGCCAGGTTCCGAACCGGTGCCTCGGTGAGCCAACAGCAGGTGGCAGAGGCGCGCGCGGCCAAGAGGGCGTGGGACGAGGCCCTCGGTGACCTCATGGGCGACGGTCTGCTCGCGCTGCCGGCCGCGAGCGGACCGGCACCCCGGCTCAACCTCGAGGGAAGCGAGAAGGACGACCTGCGGCGGCGCACGCTCATCCTGACCGCTCCGGCCGGCCTCGCCGGCGCTCCTGCCGTGAGCCTGCCCCTCGGTGCCGCCGAGGGTCTGCCGGTCGGGCTCTCGTTGGTCGGGAGACGGGGCGACGACGACCTGCTTGTTCGCCTGGCCGCCATCACCCTCCCGGCCTGAACGCCCGGCTCGGGGTCCTCGACTGCCCGACCCTGGCCGCGCCGGTCCGGGACGTGAGAAGGTCGAGGCGTGGCCCGGGGGCTCAGCAAAGCACGCCGAGATCGTCGGTACAGGCTGGCCTTGCGCCGGCCCGGCCGGACGGTCGCCGCAGCAGCCGCTGTGCTCGGCATCTTCCTCGGGGGTTGCGGCGGCGGCGCCTCGCCCCATTCGGTCCGCTCCCTCTGCAGCACTTGGAGCGTAGACCTCTCCAACGAGCACGCCGCGCTCGCCCGCGTTCCTGTCGGCAACGGGACCGGGAGGAACGACGACTTCCTGCGGCTCATCGACGCGCTGTCGTTCGCTCCAGAAAGACTCGCGTCCTTGATGGAGGGCCTCGGCTCCGTGGCTCCGACGTCGCTCCGCTCCGATCTCACGAACCTCGAGCAGCGGTTCGCACGACAGGCTCGCGCCGCTCAACAAGGCGGAACGAACCCACTAGCCACAATGGGGGGCGGACTGCAGCAAAGCCCGGCGGGGGCCGCCGCTCTCGATCGGGTCGATGCCTATCTCGGCGCCCGGTGCCCCGCAGCTCATTAGCCGGTGGGCCGCAGCTCATTACGCAGCCGGGCGGGCGTCCTCGGTTCAGACCGGCCGGCGCGTGCCGTTCCACTGCACGAGAACGAGGGTGGCGTCGTCGGCGAGCGCGCCGCCTTGATGCTCGCGGACCGCTCGCACCAGGCGACGCACGACCTCCTCAGGATCGGTGCGGTCCGCCGCGTGCTGGCCCACGAGGTCCTCGAGGCGCTCCAGTCCGAAGGACTCCTCGCCCGTCGCGTGTGCCTCGGTGACCCCGTCTGTGTAGAACAGGACGCTGTCCCCCGGTTCGAGCGACGCCCTCCCAAGTGGGGTCACCCGGTCGCCGCGTAGTGAGCCGAAGCCCCAGGGAAGCGACGGAAGACACTCGAGCTCACCGACGACGGCCCCGTTGCGGACGAGAAGCGGCGGCGGATGGCCCGCGTTCGTCCAGTGCAGCGCGCCCGTCTCGAGGTCGATCCGTCCGAGCTGGCCCGTGGCGAAGGCCGACGGCTCGAGCTGGGCGGAGAGAACGGCGTCGAGATTGGCGTGCGTCCGCTCGAGAGCGAGTCCCTCCCGCCGGTCGTGTCGGTACGAGCCGATCACCAACGCCGCGATCAACGCCGAGGTCACCCCGTGTCCCGCCGCGTCGACCACCGCTATCTCGAAGAAGCGATCGTTCAGGGCATAGTCGAAGCAGTCGCCGCCGACCTCGTAGGCGGGCTCGAGCAGCCCGGCGACACTGAGGCGGCTCGATTTCATCGTCAGCGGCGGGAGCAGATCCCATTGCATGCTTGCGGCAAGCGTCATGCTCCGCCTTCGGCGATAAAGGTTGTACAGGTCGGTCCCGCGCGCCAGGACGGCGATGAGATAGCCGGCGAACAGGCCGAGGTCCCCGCAGGCGCGCAGTACCGAGTCGGTGGCGAGCGGAACCGTAAGGGCGAGCACTCCGGTCCGGTCAGATCCCTCGACGATGGGCACCCACACGCGGACCCCTCCCGGTCGCTCCGCCGTCATGACCCGCTGCTCGGTAAAGGCGTGCCCCGCCATGGTGGTCGCCACGAGTTCGGACTCCGGGATGTCGCCGTGCGAGGCGCGGCCGGGGAGCGGCTCGAGCGTGTGGTGAGAGAAGTCGACGAGGTAGACGACGACGTCATCCGCTCCGAGATCACTCGCCAGACCTGCGACGACGTCCGGAGCGGACCCAGGATCGGCAGTGCGAGCTGCTCGAAGCGCTGCCTGGAAGTCGAACGGCACCGCGGCATCCTAAGCCCGGCGCTGTTCGACCAAAAGAGAGGACCGCGAATGATGCCCGGCTCATTGAGCACCGCCGCAAGCCTCGGGAAAGCGCGAGCCAATGGCGGGATCAAACGACATCCCTTGGCCGGAAGCGGAGGTGCGGTGAGCGCCGGTGCAACGGCCGATCAGCGCCTCCTGGGCGTCGGAGTGCTCAAGTTCCTCGGAACGGCGTGACCGGCGACGACGATGGCAGACCTCTCTTGCGCTTCAGTGCGCGCGCCGCTCGCGGCGTTCACCGAAGCTTCGCGAGCGCCTCGTTCAGCTGGAGCACGTTGACGTAGCTGCTACCCAGGAAGCCCAGCTGTGCGCCGTGATTCTGCCGATTGATGAGCGTCGTCAGCCGGCTCGGCGAGATCCCGGTGGCCTTGGAGACCATCGGGATCTGCACGATCGCGTCCTGTGCGCTGATGTCCGGGTCATAGCCGCTGCCCGAGGTGGTGACCAGATCGGGCGTCGGGTTCACGCCCATCTTGTGCCAGTAGGCCACGAGAGCCTGGGTGTTGGCGAGGAGAGTGGCAGATCGCGGACCAAGATTCGTAGCCGCCGACTCTCCGCTGATCCCATTGTTCATGCCGGGGTTGTCGCCGCCGGCAACGTGTGTCTTCGGGTTGGCGGCGTAGGGCCCGGTGTCGTCGGGACGCCCGTGGAACCACTTCGGGCTGCTCCAGTTCTGCCCGATGAGCGTCGACCCCTTGGCCGTGACGGAGCCATCGGCCTGGTGCTTGAAGGCGAGTTGAGATAGCCCGGTGCCCACGAGGGTGTAGGCGAACACGAGGACGATCGCGGCGACGGCAAAGATGAACGAACGACGGAGGTTGATCAGCATCGAGAGACCTCTCAGTAGGCGTGAAGAGCGACCAGGATGAGGTCGATGAGCTTGATGAACAGGAAGGGTGTCACGATCCCGCCGACGCCGTAGATGAACACGTTGCGGCGCAGGATGGCCGCCGAGCCCGCGGCGCGGAACCGCACGCCCCGAAGCGCGAGCGGGATCAGGGCGATGATCACCAGCGCGTTGAAGATCACCGCGGACAGCACGGCGGATTGGGCGCTGTGCAACTTCATGATGTTCAATGAGTTCAGCTGGGGATAGGTGGCAATGAAGAGCGCCGGGATGATTGCGAAGTACTTCGCAACGTCGTTGGCGATCGAGAAGGTGGTGAGCGAGCCTCGGGTGATGAGGAGCTGCTTGCCGATCTCGACCACGTCGATGAGCTTGGTCGGATTGGAGTCGAGGTCGACCATGTTCCCGGCCTCCTTGGCCGCGGTCGTCCCAGTGTTCATCGCCACGCCGACGTCGGCTTGGGCGAGCGCAGGGGCGTCGTTCGTGCCGTCGCCGGTCATGGCGACGAGCTTTCCTCCCTGCTGCTCGGTGCGGATCAGCTCCATCTTCGCCTCGGGAGTTGCCTCGGCCAAGAAGTCGTCGACACCGGCCTCCTGCGCAATCGCCGCGGCCGTGAGGGGGTTGTCCCCGGTGATCATGACGGTGCGGATGCCCATCTGGCGCATCTGGTCGAACTTCTCGCGAATGCCCTGCTTCACGACGTCCTTGAGCTCGATCACCCCGAGGACCATCGACCCCTCGGCCACCACGAGCGGAGTGGCCCCGGACCTCGAGACCCTCTCGACGATCCCGTCGAGGTCCGCCGGGAGATGCCCTGCCTGATCGGTCACCCAGCGCTTCACCGAGTCCGCGGCCCCCTTGCGGATCTGGAGGCCGTCGACGTCGAGACCGGACATGCGTGTCGTCGCGGAGAATGGCACGAAGGTGTGGCCTTCGCCGAGATCCCGCTCGCGGATCTGAAAGCGCTGCTTGGCCAGCACGACGATCGAGCGCCCTTCCGGAGTCTCGTCCGCGAGCGATGCCAGCTGGGCGGCGGCGGCCAGCTCTTCCTCGCTGTGGCCGCCGACCGGAAGGAATTCCGAGGCCATGCGATTTCCGAGCGTGATCGTCCCGGTCTTGTCGAGCAGCAGAGTCTGGACATCGCCGGCAGCCTCGACCGCGCGACCGCTCATAGCGAGCACGTTGCGCTGTACGAGCCGGTCCATCCCGGCAATGCCGATGGCCGAGAGCAGGGCGCCGATCGTGGTCGGGATCAGGCAGACCAGCAAGGACACCAACACGATGACCGAGACGGTTGCTCCGGAGTAGTGCCCGAATGGCTGGAGGGTCACCACCACGGGGATGAAGACGATGGTGAGCACTGCGAGCAGGATCGTCAGCGCGATCTCGTTCGGGGTCTTCTGCCGGTTGGCGCCCTCGACGAGGCCGATCATCCGGTCCAAGAAGGTGTGTCCCGGATCGGCCGTGATCCGGACCACGATCCTGTCGGAGAGCACGCGCGTTCCGCCGGTGACCGCAGAGCGGTCACCGCCGGACTCGCGGATGACTGGCGCCGATTCGCCAGTGATGGCGGACTCGTCGACTGAGGCGACCCCCTCGATGATCTCCCCGTCGGAGGGGATCAGGTCGCCGGCCTCGCAGACCACCGAGTCGCCTTTGGCGAGCAGCGCCGCCGCGACGCGCTCCTCTGAGCCGTCGGCCCGCAACAGGCGTGCCTCGGTCTCCGAGCGCATTCGCCGCAGCGTCTCGGCCTGGGCCTTTCCTCGGCCCTCGGCCATCGCCTCCGCAAAGTTGGCGAAGACCACGGTGAGGAGCAACCAGATGAAGATGCTCCAGGCGAACTTGCCGGGATGAGCGATGGCCTCGATGAACACGATCACGGTGCCGACGAGAA
>JAODBN010000129.1 GCA_025463965.1 Acidimicrobiaceae bacterium | reverse complement strand
TCCGCCGACTCCGTGGAACGCCAACCCCCGGGACGTCTATGGGACGCCGGGGCCCTACGAGGATGCGGTCCAGGACCAGCCGCTGTTCGAGGAGAACGACAGGGAGCACTTCAAGGGGATCGACATCATGCGGACGGTGCGCAGCTTCGACCCGTGCCTGCCTTGTGGGGTCCACATGTACCTGGGCGGAGGAAAGACGCTCGAGATGCTGCACTCACCGACGATGGCAGCAGCGCCGGAGTGATCGAGACGAGGGACGCCGGGGCAACGGGAGCGGATCTTCGTTCGACAGGTGAGCGCATCGACCGGCTGCTCGAGGCGAGCGACTCCGCCGGCCCCGCGGCGCGCCAGCGCGCCGAAGAGCTGGTCCGGTTGGTGACCGACCTCTACGGCGCAGGCCTCGAGCGACTGCTCGAGATCCTGAGTGAGCGCGAGGTGCTCACCGACGAGGTCCTCGGCGGGTTCGCCTCGGACGAGCTCGTCTCGGCACTGCTGCTCGTGCACGGCCTGCATCCTTTTCCCGTGGAGGAGCGGGTCGCCCGGGCGCTCGAGGAGGTCCGCCCCTACCTCGGCTCTCACGGCGGAGACGTGGAGCTGATCGAGGTGACCGATGACGGCGTGGTTCGCCTGAAGATGCTTGGGAGCTGCCAGGGCTGCCCGTCGTCGTCGGTCACCTTGGAGCTCGCGGTCGAGGACGCGATCGCCTCGGCCGCACCGGAGGTGACCGTTGTCGAGGTTGCGAAGGCTCCCGAGAGCAAAGCGGGTGTGGCGATCCCGCTCGCGGCTCCGACGGTTCGGGCCCGCACGCCGAGCGTCGGTGATGTGACGTGGCTCACGGTGGCGACGGCGGGCGAGGTGCCTACGGGCCGGTTGCTCGCGGTCAGTGCCCGTGACCTCGATCTCGTTCTGTGTCGCGTCGGTGCCACCGCCTACGCATATCGTGACGCCTGTCCAGCGTGCGGGGCCTCGCTCGCTGGCTCGGCGATCGAGCGACTGCTCGGTGGGGCGAGCGGGGCGGCGGTGCTCACCTGCGCGTCATGTCATCGCCACTTCGACCTCCGTCACGCCGGGGCGGGACTCGACGACGCCGCGGAGCACTTGGTTCCGGTGCCTCTGCTCGAGCGCGCCGGGGCGATCACCGTCGCCCTGAGCGTGTCGGCTCCGGCGAGCGGGGTGCCGGCATGACCGACGCCACGAGGGTGCTCCGCCGGATCAGCACAAGCCGCCCGGCGCCGCGCGCCGAGGAGCGGTGTGAGATGTGCAGCGCGGCGATGGGCGGCGAGCACTCGCACGTGGTCGACGTGCGAAGCCGTTCGATGATGTGCACCTGTAGGCCGTGCTACCTGCTGTTCACCAACGCGGACGCGGCACTTGCCTATCGGTCGGTACCGGACCGCTACCTGCGTTGTGACGCGGTCGCCATCTCGCCCGGCCAGTGGGACGACCTGGCGATCCCAGTCGGTATCGCGTTCTTCTTCACCCATTCGTCCCGCCAGCAGGTGGTCGCGTTCTATCCCGGTCCTGCCGGCGCGACGGAGTCGGAGCTCCCGCTCAAGGCCTGGGAGGACATAGTCGAGGCGAACCCGGTGCTGCTTGCCGCAGAGCAGGACGTCGAGGCGATCCTGCTCCGACGTCGAGGTGACGACATCACCTGCTACCTGGTACCGATCGACGCTTGCTACGAGCTCGTCGGCCGCCTGCGCCAGCAGTGGCGAGGCTTCGACGGTGGTCAGCAGGCGAAGCGGGAGCTAGAGGCGTTCTTCGAGAGCGTCGAGGCGCGAGCGCAGCCCGCATGACCGCACTCCAGCTCTCAGTGGTCGACGTCGCCGTGGATCGTTACGCCGCGAGCCCCCACCTACTCGCCAAAGTGCGCATCGACGAGTCCTCGGGCGCCGCGATCCACGCGATGGCGCTGCGTTGCCAGCTCATGATCGAGCCCCAGCGGCGCTCCTACGACGACGGTGAGGTCGCCACGCTCGCCGAGCTCTTCGGTGGCCGTGAACGGTGGGCCCAGACGCTCAAGCCTTTCCTGTGGACGTACGCCTCGACCGTCACGCGAAGCTTCAGTGGCTCGCACACGGTCGATCTCCCGATCGCATGCACCTACGACGTCGAGGTGGTTGGGTCCAAGTTCCTCCACGCCCTCTCGAGCGGAGAAGTTCCGCTCCGGTTCCTCTTCAGCGGCACGGTGTTCTCCCGGGCGGACCCCGGCATCAGCGTCGAGCAGATCTCCTGGGATCTCGAGGACTCCTACCGGATGCCGGTCTCGGTGTGGGACGAGCTCGTGCGCACCTTCTATCCGGGCTCGGGTTATCTCCGCCTCGACCACGACACGATCGACGCGCTGTTGGAGTTCAAGGCGGCTCGGGGCCTCACGTCCTTCGAGAGCGTTGTCGACGCGCTCCTCGCCGACGCCTCGACGCCAGAGACGGTCGGGTGAGTGCCTTGAAGACGACCGCCAGGCTCGAAGCCGCGCGCCGTGTCGCGGACACCGTCCTCTACGAGGGGTACCTGCTCTATCCCTACCGTGCCTCTTCCTCGAAGAACCAGGTGCGCTGGCAGTTCGGCGCCGTCGGCCCGGTCGGCGCCGCAGCGGCCGGGGTGGGCGATGACCCCTCCTTGTTCACCGAGTGCCTCGTGCATCCGTCGGGCGACCTGCGCGTCGACGTGATCGTGCGGTTCCTACAGGTCCAGTGGCGTGCCGTGGAGCAAGCCACGGGACGCGACCAGTTTGAGCCGGTCGACGAGCTCCGCGTCGGCGCTACCCGGTGGATCCCGTGGCACGAGGCAGTGGCTCGGGAGGTCGCCTTCGCCGGGCTCCCCGTCGGAATGGACGGTCCGGCGCGCGTCCTCGACGTCGAAGTGCCCGGCGGGGAAGACGTGGAGCTGCTCCAAGAGGGCGGCACGCTCGCCGGGCGACTCGTACGGACCAGATGGCCGCTCTCCGGCCGGCTCTCGCTCGAGGCGACAGCGGACGACAGCACGGAGGCCGTCGTGGCGCTCCGGGTCACCCTGGAGAACGTCGAGCAGTGGACCGAGGAGCCCCACGTGCCGGGGAGCACGGGCCGCGACCTCGCGGCCCGGAGATCTTTCGTCGGCGCGCACCTGCTCATGGCGGCACAGGGTGGTCGGTTCATCTCCGTCGTCGACCCACCCCGATGGGCGGCAGGCGCAGCACGGCGTTGTGCGAACTCGCGGTGCTGGCCCGTGCTCGTCGGGGACGAGGGATCCCAGAGCGCCGAGCTCCTGCTCGCCTCGCCGATCATCATCCCCGAGCACCCGGTGCTGGCCGAGGAGAGCCCCGGGGACCTCTACGACGCCACTGAGATCGACGAGATCTTGACGCTTCGGATCATGACCATGACCGAAGAGGAGAAGGAAGCCGCCCGGGGCACCGACCCGCGCGCGGCGGCGATCATCGACCGGAGCGACTCGCTGACGTCGGAGGTCCTCGAACGCTTGCATGGGGCGCGGCGCGACCCAGCAGCACTCGACAGCGACTGGGAGATCCCCACCTACGGCGGAGGTGCGGCCTGGTTCGACGAGGACGCCGACGCCAAGGTGGTGCCCGAGACCGAGCAGGTTGTCGTGGCGGGGACCAGGCTTAGCAAGGGGAGCCGCGTCCGCCTACAGCCGTCTCGACGAGCGGATGCGCACGACATGTTCCTCGCCGGCCAGAGCGCGGTCGTCGCAAGAGTCGATCGCGACGTGGACGGCGAGACGCACGTCGCTGTGCTGCTCGAGGACGACCCAGCGAGCGAACTTCACGAGTGGTACGGCCGCTACTACTACTTCGGCCCAGAAGAGCTCGAGCCCCTTCCGGCCCTCGGGCCCCAAGAGGAGATCCGGTGAGCGCCGGGGTCCTCGTCGCGGGGATCGGCAACATCTTCTTGTCCGACGACGGCTTCGGCTGCGAGGTCGCCCACCGCCTCGCCCGACGTGAGCTCCCGGCCGGCGTCATCGTCACCGACTACGGCATCCGGGGAATGCACCTCGCCTACGACCTCTTGGACGGCTATGACGGGCTCGTCCTCGTCGACGCGTTGCCCGCACAGGGCGCGCCCGGTCGGCTCGTCGTCTTGGAGGTGACCGAGGAGGACCTCGGATCGGGGGATTTCGACGCGCACGGTATGGAACCGACGGCGGTGCTCGGAAGTCTCGGCACGCTCGGTGGCCGGTTGCCGCGGACCTTCGTCGTCGGCTGTGAGGCGGCGGAACTCGGCGAGGGGATCGGGCTTTCGAGCGCGGTCGAAGGCGCTCTCGATGGCGCGGTGGAGGCGGTGCTCGAGCTCCTCGACGGGCAGTTGGCGGACCCGTCTGGGTCGATGGCAAAGGAGAACTACTCATGAGATTGCTCGGGCTCACGACCCTCATCGCGGCGTTGGTCGGCCTCGCCGCCGCGGCCGTTCTCGGGGTGCAGTCCATCCCGGACATCAAGCGCTACCTCAAGATCCGAGCCATGTGAGGACAAACCCGTGCACGAGATGAGCTACTGCGAGGGCGTCGTCGAGGCGGTCGAGCGAAGAGCCGGCACCCGCCGAGTGGCGCGCGTGCGCGTGCGGATCGGCACCGTGCACCGGGTCGTCCCCGCGGCGTTCCAGCAGTCCTTCGAGATGGTGGCGGCAGGCGGTCCAGCCGCTGACGCAGAGACCGAGGTGGTGACCATCCCGATCTCGGCGGTCTGTCGTGAATGCGGGGAACGCTTCACCTCCGAAGACCCCGCACCGAGCTGTGTCGCCTGCGGGAGTCTTCACGTCGATGCCAGCGGGGGCGACGAGGTCATCCTCGAGTCGATCGAGTACCGGCCCGAACCCGGCCCCGAAGACGGTGACGCGCAGGCGGAGCCGACCGACGAGGTCGTCGCGCGCCACGTGCACGCGACAGATGACGAACAACAGGCCGGTATCGGCCCAAGGGGGTGGTGAACGATGTGCCTGGCGATCCCGGGCGAAGTCGTGTCATTCGTAGAGGGCAACGACCAGCTCGTGCTCGTGGACGTCGTAGGGGTCAAGCGGAAGATCAACGTCGGGCTCTTGGAGCCCGGCGAGATCAGGGTGGGGGACTGGATCCTCATCCACGTGGGCTTCGCAATGTCCAAGATCGACGAGAAGGAGGCTGCGGAAGCCCTCGCCATGCTCGAGCTGATGGGCCAAGCGTTCACCGACGAGCTCACTGCGGTGAGCGAATCGAGGATCGATTGACCGGCGAACGATGCGAGCTGGACCAGGGCTGCATCACCTGCGGCGACGTGGCCGTGGTGCTTACGGTCATTGGGAACGAGGGTTCCGACGCCCTTTGTCGGGACGACGAGGGCCGGACCGAGCACGTCGCCACCGAATTCGTGGGGCAGGTCGCCGTCGGCGATCGGCTCCTCGTGCACGCGGCGGTTGCGCTGCAACGGCTGGTCGAAAGAGAGAGGGTGCCTGATGCGATTCGCCGATGAGTTCCGCGATCCGGAGCTGGCCCAGGTGCTAGGGACCGAGATCGCCACCCTGTGCGAGCCGGGCCGGCACTACAAGATCATGGAGGTGTGTGGCGGCCACACGCACACGATCTACCGCTACGGGGTCCAGGACCACCTGCCAGAAGCGATCGAGCTCGTGCACGGGCCGGGCTGTCCCGTGTGCGTGATCCCGATGGGACGCGTCGACGACGGGATCGCCATCGCCGAGCAGGACGGCGTGATCCTCACCTGCTTCGGGGACATGATGCGCGTGCCGGGCGGAAACGGGTCGTTCCTCGAGGCGAACGCCCGCGGTGCGGACATCCGCATGGTCTACTCACCGCTCGACGCGCTGCGCATCGCGAAGGCCAATCCGGACCGGCGCGTGGTCTTCTACGCGATCGGCTTCGAGACCACCGCGCCATCCACTGCGCTGACGCTCGTGCGGGCGAAGGCCGACGGAGTGACGAACTTCTCGGTCTTCTGCAACCACGTCACGGTGATCCCGGCCATCACGGCGATCCTCGACTCTCCTGACCTCCAGCTCGACGCCTTCCTCGGCCCGGGCCATGTCTCCACGGTGATCGGGTGCCGCCCGTACGAGTTCATCGCCAGCGAGCGCCATAAGCCACTCGTCTGTTCGGGCTTCGAGCCGCTCGACCTGCTGCAGTCGATCTACATGGTCATGAAGCAGTTCGCCGAAGGCCGGGTGGAGGTGGAGAACCAATACACCCGGGTGGTTCGCTGGGAAGGAAACCCAATGGCACTGAAGGTGCTGGAGGACGTGTTCTCACTGCGCCCGCACTTCGAGTGGCGCGGTCTCGGCTCGATCCCCCATTCAGCGCTGGCGCTGTCCTCGCGCTATGAGCGGTTCGACGCCGAGCTCAGCTTCGACATCCCAGGCGTGCGCGTCGCCGATCCGAAGGCGTGCCAGTGCGGCGAGGTCCTCAAGGGGGCGCTGCGGCCCTGGGAGTGCGGCGTGTTCGGCACCGCCTGCACGCCGGAGAAGCCCATCGGGACCTGCATGGTCTCCTCGGAGGGCGCTTGCGCTGCGTACTACAACTACGGGCAGTACTCGAAACAGCGCATCCACCTCGAGGTCTGATCCGATGCCACGGGCGATGTCAGAGGTCGAGGTAGGGGAGCGCATCGAGGCGATCCGCCGCCGCGCGCCGCGCTTTCGGGACGAACGCATCACGATGGCCCACGGCGCGGGCGGAAAAGCCAGCCGCCAGCTCGTCGAGGGGCTCTTCCTCCCCCTCTTGGCGAACCCCGCGCTCGCCGAGCTGTCCGACGCCGGGCTCGTGAAAGCGGCGGGGGTACGCCTCGCGTTCACCACGGACTCCTTCGTCGTGTCTCCGCTCCGATTCCCTGGCGGCTCCATCGGCGAGCTGGCGGTTAACGGGACGGTCAACGACCTCGCAGTCTCCGGCGCCCGGCCTCTCGCGCTGTCCGCCGCGGTCATCCTCGAAGAAGGCTTGGCGGCGAGCGTGCTCGAGGCCGAGGTCAAGGCGATGGCGGCAGCTTCGGCCAGCTGCGGGGTCCCGGTGGTGACGGGCGACACCAAAGTCGTCGAGCGAGGCAAGTGCGACTCGCTCTACATCACGACGAGCGGGGTTGGTCTGCTCGAAGAGGGAGTCGCGCTCGCGCCGGACCTCGTCCGGCCGGGCGACAAGGTGCTCGTCTCGGGAACCATCGGCGACCACGGGGTCGCGATCATGCTGGCCCGCGGCCAGCTGGATCTCGAAGCCGACGTGAAAAGCGACACCCAGCCCCTCTGGGAGCTCGTGCAAGCGCTGATAGAAGCCTGTGGAGAGGGCTTGCACTGCATGCGCGACGCCACCCGTGGGGGAGTGGCGACCGTTCTCAACGAGATCGCGCTCAGCGCCGAGGTGGGAGTGGTCATCGCCGAGGATCGGGTCCCCGTGCGCCCCGAGGTGCTCGGGGCGGGGGAGATCCTCGGCATCGATCCGCTGTACGTGGCGAACGAGGGAAAGCTCGTCGCCTTCGTCGCGCCAGAGCTCGCGGACGCGGCGCTCGAGGCGATGCGATCGCAGCCGGCAGGCCGCGAAGCAGCGCTCATCGGTGAGGTGCGCGACGAGCCCCCCGGTCGCGTGCTCGGCCGGACCACCTTCGGCGGCCATCGGATGATCGACGTCCTCGTGGGCGATCCCCTGCCGCGCATCTGCTGAGCCGCGCCTCACCTGCTCGGCAGGGCCGCGGCTTTCTCCCAAAGAGTGCGCCCGAGCCCGGACGTCCGGCGGCAGCGCGCCGGTTCGGGTCAGCTGCGAGACGCGGAGACCAGGTACTGGTACACCTGGTACTGCTCGACACCAGTAAGGCTCGAGAGCGTGCTCAGTGCGTCGATCCAGCGCTGGTCGGACTCCGAGATCGCGACGGTCGTCCCGTTGTATTGGCGGGGCCCGTAGCCGGCGCCCTGGAACATCGCCTCTATCTCGCTGAGCGTGAAAAAGCGCAGGTGCGTGCGGTCGAGGATTCCGGCGTCCTGGTAGGTCCAGCTGCCGTTGATCACGTCCCGCAACACGCTGAAGTGCATGACGTTCGGGATGCTGGCGATCACCTTGCCCGTCGGCTTCAGGTGGCGCTTCAGGTTGGCGAGCACCTTCCAAGGGTCGCTGAGGTGCTCGAGCACGTCCGCAAGGATCACGTAGTCGAAGAAGTCCTCCTCGTAACTGAGCGGGTTCTGCGCGTCCATCGCCCGAATGTCGCCAAAGCGCGAGCCCACCGCGGCTGCGCCCTCGTTCAGCTCGATCCCGAAAAGCTCTGCGTTCGGGTAGCGGTTGCGGATCTCGAGCAGCGTGGCGCCGCAGGCGCAACCAAGCTCCAGGATCCGGAGCGGCTCGTCAAGGGAGTGCTCGCCCATCATGGCGATCACCTCGGTCCGCATGAAGGTCGAGTAGGTGACCTCAAAGCCCCATTTCTGCGTGAAGAGCTTGTTCTCGAGCCCCCTCAGGGCCAGGAACGCTGCTTCGTCCTGCACTGGCAGCAGCGGCCCGCCGAGGTGCACGAAGGCGCCCTTGCAGAGCAGGAGTCGGTATCCGGCGCTCGTCAGCCGGAGGCAGTAGTCGTCATCGTGGAACCCGCCGCGACCGAACTGCTCGTCCAGCAGGCCCACCGCCTCGATGGCGGAGCGCTTCAGCAGTAAGCAGCCGTCGCTCAGTCGCAACCGCTGGTCCCAGATGGCGGGATCGTGGTGGTTGATCCTCCCCGCGGCGAGCTCGAGCTCTTCGAGGTTGCTGTAAGACGCCTGCACTGCCTGTAGGGGCAGGGCGTTGCTGACCGGCCCCACCGCGCCCACGTCCGGTGCGCTGTGCAGGCAACGGAGCAGAAGGGGGAGCCAGCCCGCGGTGACGAGCACGTGGCTGGCCAAGAGGGCCACGTTCGGTCCGTTCGCCTTCTCGATCCCGCGGTTCTGCGCCGCAGCGGCACCGAGGCGCAGATCCACCGGAAGGAAGGTGACCCCGGGCTCGGAACGGGCCCACTCGGCGGTGGCATCGCCGGAGCCGCCTCCCACGACGATGAGCTCGTAGCTCTCCGGCGGCGTGTGGGCGCGGATCTCGTCGACGCAAAGGCGCGTCGCGTCCAGGTCGTCGTGCGCGAAGAGCACGATGCTCGTGAGGCCGTGCTCGTCCATGTCGCCCCTCCTGTCGGCTCGGGCTCAGCGAGCCAGCTCTGCCGACGCGCTGTTTGCACGCGGCCATGCATTGGATCGGACGGTCGGAGCCGGCGGCGACGCCCCCCGTGTCCGCATGGTTTCGTAACGGCCCCGCGCCTCGTGGGCTTGAGGTGACTCCACGCAGCGGGCCACGGCGCCGTTCGCCCCGGCGGGACAGCAGACGAGGGGGCTCGCTAGCGGGGGCTTTCGGCCTCGGCGATCGCCTTGATCGTTGCCAGGCGCCGGTCCCACTGTGCGGCGAGGCGGTCCATCCATCTCGCGGTCTCCGTCAGGCGCTCGCTGCGTACCTCGTAGCGACGTTCACGCCCCACTCGCTGACCCGAGACAAGCCCGACCGCATCGAGCACGGCGAGGTGCTGCACGACTGCCTGGCGCGTGATCGGCAGCTCGCCGGCAAGCCTTGTCGCGGTCGAGCGACCCTGCGCAGAAAGGCGATCGAGCAGCTCCCGCCGCGTAGGATCGGCGAGGGCGGCGAGGACCCCGTCGACGGCGTTCACGCGACCGGCATGAGGGGGGACTCGTCGGCTCCTTCGGCGAAGGCCGCGAGCTTCTCCGCCACGCCGCTCCAGCCCTCCGAGTGGCTCGCGTACCCGGCGCTCGACTCCCGCTCCGGAGGGATCACCAGCGAGTCGAACCCGCTCTCGACGACCCGGAGCAGCGTTCCGTCGGCTGCCGGCTCCAAGGTGAACTCGACGAGCGTCGAGTTGTCCGCGGTGGCGAGCACCCCGGGATAGGCGCTCGCCCACCGGTAGGACAGGGCACGCGGAGGGTCGACGTCCACGATCAGGGTCGGAAAGGTGCCGTAGGAGCCGTGGTCGAGCACCATCACGCCGCCGGGACGTAGATCGATCTCCGCCGGAGTCCCAGTGCCGAACCATGTACCGACGTGGGCGGGCTCGGTGAGCACCGACCACACCCGCTCGATCGGCGCCGAGATCTTGACTTCTCGCTCGATCCGGTCTGCGTTCATCGCTTCTACCTCCCGTGGACGACTTATTCGCAAGATCACACTTGCACGTGGGCCGGATGCTGCGCAAGTGCCGACTTGCGTATGACCACCGGCCGCCCGACGTCACGACCAGCCAGACCGAGACGCGTTTCCTGGCCGCGCCGCGCGTGCGTGGAGAACGCGGAAGGGGCGAGCGGACATCGAATTGGCCCCGGGGATACTCGCCCGTCTGGATCCGCACGCTCTTGGTCGTGCCTTCTAGCCCTGCGGCGCATCCATGAAGCACTGCATTGTTTGGCGAAGGGTCACCTACGTCAGCGGTCGTCGGCCGGCGCCACCCCTCGTTCGCCTTCGCAGGGTTGCAGCGCAACGACGGATCGCGAGCTGAAGAGCCACGCCCATGCAACGATCAGGTTTCAGCGCCGTGTCGGGGAGGTTTTGACTTGCTTGCGGACGAGATCATGGAGAAGCGTTAGCTGAGCCGGTTGACCAAAGGTCTCGAGGCTTCCCGCCAAGGCCGAGCCCCCCATCGGCCAGCGCGTGCAGGGGCGCGCCTGGCAGACGGTGCTCGGTGATTAGCGAGTCGCGTCTGCAGACTTCGCAGGCGACACGTCGATCACCGAGATGCAGGCCCATGATCTGTTGAATCTCATGCCTGCGGTGTTCAACCGCGAGCTCCAACAAAGGGTCGCATCGATTGGCGCAATGATGAGCGTTCTCGGGTCACGATTGCTTCTGGTAGCGCCCCTATGGCGTCATTTTGCTGCAATGCCCGCCTTCTTGGCTCGGCAGCGCAGGCGCGGCGGCATTGCATCGGCGGCCCGGGGTTTGGCGTCGTGGCGAGCGGGTAGCAGCAGTTCCGGCGAAGGTGTCCACTTGTCGCGCTATTGTTGCTGGCACGGCCGGTACGTGGTACTGCCGGCGGGGTGTTCGACCGAGTACCAGGAGCCCCATTAGGGTGCCTGCGACTATCCAGTCGCAGGACTGACAGGGAAGTCGTGGTCGGAGGAATGAAGAACGTCCCGCAGTTGCGAGTGACACCTAGCCGCAAGCACGCTCGCCTCGCTGGTCCGTTCGCGGGTGCGTCACTGCTCGCTGCCGCTGTGGGCATTGGCCCCCTCTCGTCTATCGCCGGAGCTTCGGCGACGGTGAAGCACCACAGCTCTCAGCGTTACATCGTCCAAGGCGCCGGATCGGCCTTGCTCAGACAGGACATTGTCGCCGCGGGTGGCCGTTACCTTTGGGCACTATCGGTCGTCCAGGGCGCGGAAGCGCGCCTCGACCCAGCTGAGGTCGCTGCGCTCAGCAGTTCCTTCGGGCTGAGCGTCACCCCGGACACCTCGGTGTCCATGCAGGACGACGGTGGCGGCGACGCTTCCAGCACGACCACCACGACGCCGGCCACCACGACGCCGACCGCGACGATTGCGACAACGAGCACTGCGGCGACCAGCACTCCGTCGACCAGCACTGCACCGACCAGCACTGCGTCGACGACCAATCCGCAGCCGGTGGTGGGTGGGCCGGCACAACTCTTCCCCTCCGTCACCGGAGCTGACCAGCTTTGGAGCCAAGGAGACACCGGCCAGGGTGTCACGGTCGCCGTCATCGACTCGGGCATCAACGCAGCGCTTCCCGACCTTGCCGGTCGAGTGGTCGACGGGGTCGACCTGACGGGAGCCAACAGTCCCTATACGGACGAATACGGCCACGGCACTTTCGTCGCCGGGCTGATCGCGGGCAACGGAGCATCGACCCTCGGCCAGTACACCGGCGAGGCGCCGGGAGCGAACCTCGTCTCCGTAAAGGTTGCCGGGGCGGACGGCTCGACCTCGATGAGCGCCGTGATCCAGGGGATCTCCTGGGTCATCGCGCATCAGGGCGCCCCTGACAACATCAAGGTGCTGAACCTCTCACTCGGCACGATTCCGACTGGGCCGGCGGCCACCGAGCCACTTGATCAGGCAGTCGACGCTGCTTGGAATGCCGGCATCACCGTGGTGACCTCAGCGGGTAACTCAGGGCCCGCGAACGGCACGATCACGTCGCCGGGCGACGACCCGCTGGCGATCACTGTGGGCGCCCTCGACACGACGGGCGGAACGCCTTCCACAATGTCGATCCCAGGGTTCTCCAGCGTGGGACCCACGGCGTACGACGGAACCTTCAAGCCCGACATCGTGGCGCCGGGACGCTCGGTGGTAAGCCTCGCCGACCCGGGGTCGACCATCTACGAGGCGAATCCGAGCGCCCAAATAGGCAGCGCGAACTTCGTGGGGACGGGGACCTCGTTCTCCGCGGCCATCGCCTCGGGCGAGGTCGCACTCCTGCTCGAGGCGCACCCGTCGCTCTCGCCTGATCGTGTCAAGGGCGCACTGCTTCTGAGCGCTGTGCCTGGACCGGTTGGCAACCCCTTTGTGGACGGCCACGGTGTGGGCGAGGTTGCGGCCGCCGTGACGGTCCGCAACAACGGCTTCCATCAGGACCTCGCCGCACAGGCCGAGACCACCTCGGTTGGCTCGACCGTCTCGCTTTCCACCGCATGGGCAGCCTCGAGCTGGAATCCAGCTTCGTGGGGCCATCGGGCAGTGAAGATCATGGAGGCTCAGTCCGCAGCGGCCAGCGCCGGCGGCAGCGACCCTCAGTCGAACGGCATGTCCTGGAACGGGATGTCCTGGAACGGCATGTCCTGGAACGGGATGTCCTGGAACGGCATGTCCTGGAACGGGATGTCCTGGAACGGG
>JAODBN010000404.1 GCA_025463965.1 Acidimicrobiaceae bacterium | reverse complement strand
GCTCCCTACTGGAAGCGCCGCCTCGGGCGCGAGGACCTCGTTGCCCGCCAGTGCTCGGCTCGTGGCGGCACCCTCCACTGCGAGGTACGCGACGGGCGCGTCCTGCTCACCGGGGGGGTGCGCCGCTACCTCGACGGGACGGTGCACCTCCCCGACGACGTGGTGCTCTAGTGGACGACGCACCTCGGCCCGCACGTGCAAGTGGGGGGAACGGCGAGCTCGGGACGGGAGCCGACGTTGGAACCTGACGGCGTGCTCGCAGAGCCCGGCCCGGGCGCCACTCTTGGCAGCGAGCCACTTCCCGCGCGATTGCTGTTGCGCTATCGCGTCATGGCCTTCACCACGGCCACCTTGCTCATCGTGCTGGTCTTCGCCGGCCTGCCGCTTCAGCTCGCCGCCCACCGGCCCGAGCTCGCCAACGTCGTCGGCACGATCCATGGCTTCCTCTATCTGATCTACCTGTTTGTGGCGTTCCAGCTGACGAGGCGCCTCGGCATCCCGAAGTGGCAGGTGGCGCTCGTCCTGGTCGCCGGAACGATCCCGTTCTGCGCGTTCGTGGCCGAGCGCAACATGAGCAAGCGCTTCGCGGTCCTCGGGGGCGCCCCCCGGGTCTCGACCACCTCCTCGCAAAGGCCGTCTCGCGCCGCTCGGGTGCGGAGCCGGTGGCTGTCCCGGCGCGCCCTCCTGCTCCATCTCGAGGTCCTCCTCGTCGCCCCGGCCTGCGTGGCAGCAGGCTGGTGGCAGGCGACGAGGGCCCTGTCGGGAAACGGGCTCAGCTGGTTCTACTCGGTCGAGTGGCCGGTCTTCGCCCTGCTGGCGATCGCCGGCTGGTGGTATCTCCTCCACGAGGACCCCGAGGTCTACCGGGCCCGAAAGGAGCGCCCCGCGAGCGAGCAGACCGGGGGCGCCCGCCTGGTTGCGGCCGCCAGGATCACCGTCGAGGTCTCGGCGGCCCGCCTCGCCTCGCTGCTTGCCGCGATCGTCGCGCTCGAGTTTGGGATCGGCATCGCGGTGCTGGTCTTTGCTCCGCCGGGGCGCCCGAGTGGATGGCTGCCTACCGAGCAGCCCTCGATCTATCTCGCCCACGCGGTGCTCGGTCTGCCGCTCGCGCTTGGTTCGGTTCTGCTGCTCGCCCGGGTCCGCAACGGCGAGCGGATCTCGCGCCTCAGCGGCTGGATCGGGGCGGTCGGCGTTGGCGTCGCCAGCGTCGGCGGGCTGCTCACCGATCCCCATTCGTTGCGGCTCGCCGGCATGGCGCTCATGTTCCTCGGAGCGGTCGTCGCCGGCTTCGGCTACCTGCTGCCGACCTTCCAGCGCCTCGATGCCTCGGCCGGCTGAGGATCAGCGCCGGACCGGAGAGACTCGACGGATCAGGGCTGGTTGAACGAGCCCGCTACCGAGTCCTCGGTGCTGGCGTAGCTCGAAGCTGCCCGGTTGGTGAGCTGGGCGAGGCCGAGGAGCGCCTCGAGGAGCCCGTTGCCGTCGCGCTGCCACTGCTCCCAGAGCTCGAGGAACTGCATCTGCGCCGCGCCCTGCCAGTCGGTCTGCAGCGGCGAGACGACTCCCGCGAGCTGGGCGAGCATCGACTCGACCTCCTGGGCCCCACTGCTGAGCTGGGCCGAGATGGAGGCCAGCTGCTCTGGCGTGACGGCGATCCCACCGGGCACGGCGTAACTCCTCTGCGCACCGGCCGACGCGATCGGTGCGCTGCCCCATCGTAAGTCCCGCCAACGGCTGTCGGCGGCTGTGCGGCGCGCCCGTGGCGGCCGGCCTAGAACGCGTCGTCTTCGGCGAGCGGGACCTGGACGAGCAGGAGCGACTCCCCCTCGACGAGGACGGCGCGCCCGGGCGGACCCGAGAAGGTCGCCGTCCGTGGCAGCCGGATACCGAGGACCTCGCCGTCAGCCGGGCCAGACGGGCACAGCAGGAGGCCCTTCCTCGACTTTCGCACCTCGGGGACGAGGCCACGCAGCGCTCGCGCCAGATCGTCGGTGGCGCCCGCCGCGATCAGCGCGCTGTTGCGGTCGCGAGCCTCGCGGTAGAAGGCGAGCAGCGGCTGGGTCACCGGCACGTCGACCGCCAGCTCGACGTCGTCGACGAGGACCACCGCGCCTTCGAGCCCGAGCGCGTCCGACAAGGCCTCGGGCGACACGGCCCGGCCGTCGACGCTCGCGAGAACCCCGGGCGCGGACTCGAGGGAGCGCAGCGGGCTCGGCCGGAAGGTGACGAGGACGAGCTTGGTGCCCACCTCGAGCAGCGATCGCGCCATCGTCACGAGCGCGGAGCTGCGCCCGGAGCCGGGTGGCCCGGCCACGAGGAATCCGGGACCGCCGGCGCCGAGTTCGACGTAGCGCGGCCGCAGCCGGTCGCCGCCGACCCCGGCGAGCACGGTCGGCACCACCGGACTCTCCGATCCGGGTCGGCGGGGCACGCTCGAGATCGCCACGAACTGGGGAAGGATCCCGATCGGCCCCGGCAGCTGCTCCTCGGACAGCGCGGCGTCTCGCGCCTGGCATGCGGAGACCACCGCGGCCAACGCCTCGGCCTGGCCGGGACCGTTGGCTTCACCGTCGAGCAGCGCCACCTGCACTTCGAGGCCCAGCCCCGAGGTCACCGCGCGCCCCGGCGGAAGGTCGCTCGGCAGGGTGCGCGGGTTGAGCCCACCGAGCGAGTAGGCGCTGCGGTCGTTCATCCGCAGCAGGTAGACGGTGTCGGCGAGCGAGGTCAGCCGCCCGGTGAGGGCGCCGCGATCCCCCGCGACGACAAAGCGGATGCCCACGCTCGCCGACTCCCGCATCAGCTGGAGCACGTTGGTCACGATTCGCCCGTTGTCGAGCGAGTCGAAGCTCGCGACGAGACCCTCCCAGCGGTCCACCAGCACCACGACGTAGGGCAACCGCTCGGTCCCCACCGATCGCGCCCGCTGGTCGGCGATGCTCGCGTAGCCCCCGCGTGCCAGCACCTGCTGGCGGCGCACCACCTCACCCATCAGCCGGGTCACGAGGCGGTCGAGGCGGTCGACCTCGGCCCGACTGACCACGGCACCGCACTGGGGAAGCTCCGCCAGGCCGAGCAGCGCTCCGCTGCCGCAGTCGATACCGAACAGGTGCACGTCCTGTCCCGGGCACGAGCGGGCGATCGAGGCGGCGACGGTGCGAAGGAACGTGGAGCGCCCCGATCCCGCGTCGCCGACGACGAGCAGGTGACCCGACCGCTCGAGCTCCATCACCGCTGTTTGCCATGCCTGCTCGGCGGGGTGGTCTTCGAGGCCGAAGGCCGCGCACAGCTCCCCCGACGGCGCGTCGAGCTCGGCGAGGTGCACTTCGCCGGGAAGCGGCGGCAGCCACGGGCTCGGCTGCTCGGAGGTGCCGGCAGAACGCGCCGCCGCGCCGATGGCTTCCACGAGGACCGAGAGGTCGGTCGCCTCGTCGCTCGACTCGGAGCGCTTCGGCTCGCCGATCGGCTCGCCGAGCTCGAGCCATCCCACCGGCCACAGGCTCACCGCCGTCCCCTCCTCGGGGGTGAGGGGCCGTAGGCCTCCGACGCGCGCGGCCTGGAACTCGGTCAGCTGGTTGTGGCCGACTCGGAGGTAACCCCGGCCGGGCAGGTCCTGTCCGATGCGCGAGGCGAGCGGTGAGTCGATGACGTCCGTGCTGTCGGCGGCGTCGGTCACCCGCATTGCCACCCGAAGGTTGGTGTTCGTCCGGATGGCCGGCGAGATCACCCCCGAGGGCCGCTGGGTGGCGAGGATCAGGTGCACCCCGAGCGAACGCCCGCGCCGGGCGATGTCGACCAAGCCGTCCACGAAGTCGGGGAGCTCCTCGACGAGCGTGGCGAACTCGTCGATCACCATCATGAGGCGGGCGAGCGAAGGGTGCCCGGTGTCGGCCGCGGTGCGCCAATAGCCGTCGATGTCGGTGACGCCGGCCTCGCGAAAGAGCACCTCACGGCGGTGGAGCTCGGCGGCGAGCGAGACGAGGGCGCGCTCGGTCAGATGACCGTCGAGGTCGGTCACCATCCCGACGGTGTGCGGGAGGCGTGCGCACTCCTTGAAGGCGCTGCCGCCCTTGTAGTCGACGAGGACGAAGTTGAGCGCCTCGGGGCGGTTCGCAACCGCCAGGCTCGCGATCAGGCTCTGGAGGAGCTCGCTCTTGCCCGACCCGGTGGTCCCGGCGACCAGGCCGTGCGGCCCGTCGCGTCGCAGGTCCAGGACGAGCGGACCGGTCGGCGAGAGCCCGACGGCGCTGGCCGTCGTCCGGCCGTCTCTCGCCCACCACTCGGCGACGGCCGAGGGCGTCGGCGGCTCCAGCCCGAGCAGATCGAGGAGCCGCAGCGATCCGGGGAGCGCTCCGGTCTCGTCGCTGCGACGGTTGAGGCGGAAGGGAGCGATCGCGCGGGCCACGATCTCGCACCACTGCGGCGAAACCAGGTCCCCGACCACCCCGTCGCGAGGCGGCGAGCCCGAGACCCGAAGCGACAGGCGCGGCGAGGCGGGCACCGAAAGCGTGGCACGGCACTCTTCGGGCAGCAGCTGCTCCGCGTCGTCGACACAGATCGAGAAGACCCCGACCGACGGACCCTTGCCGAGGACCCGGGCGATCGAGGGGACCGACCCCAGCTGAAAGGCGCCGTCGAGCACGACGAGCACGGCGGTGTCGGGGTGGTCCCGCTGGGTTCCGTCGCTGTCGCGCAGCCGCTCGTCGACGAGCGCGGCGACCTCCGCGGCGATCCTCGTGATCGTCGATGCCGTGTTGGCGATCCAGGCAACACGAGCGCTGCCTCCGCCAGCGTGCGGCAGCCAGCGCGCGAAGGACCACTCCTCCGCAGCGGTCGTGTCGGTGACCACGACGATCTGCAGGTCGTCTGGCGAGTGCAGGATCGCCGCCTGCATCGTCATCGCCCGGGCGAGTGAACGCGAGTCGGCGCGGGGCCCGGCGATCCCCACCACGCCGAGCTCGGAGAGGCGCACCGTCACCGGGACGTCGCTGAGTAGGGGGACCGCCGACCCACCGGCACCCGAGAGCACCACACTGGCGGGCCGATCGCCGATGCCGACCCGGAGCTCGAGAAAG
>JAODBN010000104.1 GCA_025463965.1 Acidimicrobiaceae bacterium | reverse complement strand
GCAGCTCGTTCAGGGCGAGCACGGAAGGTGCATCGTCGAGCTCGTCGCTGGCTGCAACGAGCAGGAAGGGTTCCGAGGCAAGCGGGGTCAGCGAGAGGTCAGGCACGGGATCAGGAGGTACCGCGAGGAACGCCAGGTCGAGCTGACCGGTCGCCACCTGCTGGGCAAGCGCGGCCGAGCCTCCGATCGCGGGACGCGGTTGGATCTCGACGCCCGGGTATTTGCGATGGAAGCGGGCGAGCATCGAGGCGACATCGACGACTTTGAGCGACCGCATGATCCCGACACGGAGAGTTCCGCGCACCACACCGTTCACCTCGGCAACCACCTCCCTCGCTCGCTCTGCCGCTTCAAGCGTGCGACGGGCTTCGGGCAACAGCGCCTCGCCGGCGTCGGTCAGCGCGACCCGGTGCGTGGTCCTCTCGAAGAGCGCCGTGCCGAGCTCGCGCTCGAGGGAGCGGACGGAGACCGACAGCGTGGACTGGCCGGCGTGGATGCGGCGCGCGGCGCGGGTGAAGCTTTGCTCCTCTGCGACTGCAAGGAAGTGTTCGAGCTGCCGCAAGTCCACCCGGTCATCATACGACCGCATAACTGTTATCGGTTGTTTTCGCTGGACCCTATGACGCCAGGGGCGCACAGTGGAACGACAACCAATCGGGTGAGGAGCATCAGCGATGAGCTACGCAGTGCAGCAGCCCCTAGCGCAGCAGCCCGCAGTGCACGAGAGCGGGCTGGGGGAGACGCCAGAGGAGCAAGCGGCCGGCCCGGAGCTGAGCATGGCCGCCGTCCCAACCGCATTACCGCGCCAGAGCCCGCGCGCGCATGGGACTGCGTTCTGGTTCGTTGCGGCGGCGTTCCTTCTCAACATGGCGTTTTCGGCGGTGCCGACCCCGATCTACGTGCTCTACCAGCGCCGGGACCACTTCTCCAACATCGTTGTCACGCTCGTATTTGCGGCCTACGCCATTGGCGTCGTCGTGAGCCTGTTCCTCGCCGGACACGTCTCGGACTGGATCGGTCGACGGCGGGTCTTCGTTCCCGCACTGCTCATCAATGCCGTGAGCGCGTTGGTGTTCATCTTCGAGCCGAGCCTCCCCGGGCTCGTGATCGCACGAATCATCTCCGGGGTCTCGGTCGGACTGACGACCGCCACGGCGACCGCCTATCTTTCCGAGCTCCACGCCAAGGCCCGGCCGTCGGCCGGCAGGAGGCGGGCCGACGTGGTGGCGACGGCCTCCAACCTCGGCGGCATCGGGGTCGGTCCACTGGCCGCCGGTCTTCTGCTCCAGTTCGCTCCGTACCCCTTGTCGCTTTCGTACATCGTCTTCGGCGCCGCACTGGTGGTGCTCGCGGTGGTCGTCGCCCTCTCTCCCGAGACCAGGGAGTCGCCGCTCGTGCGGCCGAAGTACCGGCCCCAGCGGATCGCCGTCCCCAAGGCCCAAAGGGCCGTGGTCTTGGCTGCGACGATGGCCGGATTGGCCTCGTTCGCGGTGTACGGCGTCTTCAACTCGCTGGTGCCGTCTTTCCTCGCCACCACGCTGCACGACACTTCGCACGCGCTCGCCGGTGCGGTTGCCTTCTCTGCGTTCGCCGGCGGGGCGGTTGCCCAGATCGCACAGGCCAGGGTGCCCAACTCCCTCTTGCTCCGGCGCAGCGTGCCGATGCTCGTTGTCGGTCTCGCCCTGCTGGCGGGTGGCATGTGGGCTCCCAGCCTTCCGATCTTCATCGTGGGAGGCGTGCTCAGTGGAGCGGGCGGGGGCATGGTGTTCAAGGGGGCGCTCGTCGCCGCTGTGACGGTGGCCCCCCCGGAGTCACGAGCGGAGACCCTTTCCCTCTTCTTTCTCGGTGCCTACCTCGGGCTATCCGTCCCGGTGATCGGACTCGGAGTTGCCACGGAGTATTTCTCCGCCCGCAACACCATGCTGGTCTTCGTCGTGGTCGTTGCCGTGGCGATCGCCGGGTCCGTGAGAGCCGTCCGGGCTTCGACGAAAGACCCCGAGCTCGCCGCGGCAGTCTCCTGAGCTCGCCATTGCTCGGAGCCGGTGGCTAAGAAGCACCGTTACGCTTCCTCAGGCGAGCTGTCTCGGCGCCACCCGCGAGCGGCCGCTTCCAGTCTGCGGTGGCCGAGGAGAAGCAGAAGCCATGACCGTGAAGCTCGGATTTCTCGCGTTGCTCGAGGCCAAGCCCGGCAAGGGAAGCGCCCTCGGCGAATTCCTGAAGAACGGCCGGGCGCTCGCCCAAGCCGAGCCGGGTACGGTCACGTGGTACGCCCTCAAGCTGAGCGACACCGAGTACGCGATCTTCGACTCCTTCGAGACCGAAGAGGCCCGCCAGGCTCACCTCAACGGCGAGATCCCCAAGGCGCTCGCTCAGGTCGCCGATGAGCTGCTCGCCAAGGACCCCGACATCCGATCGGTGGACATCATCGCGGTGAAGTAGCCGAGTCCCCTGGAGGGCGAGCGCCCGCAGTGAAGGCGCCGGCCAGGCTCAGCTCCAACTCAACGCCGGGCGCAAGCGGTCCGGCTCCTCGAGCTCATCGACCGTCACGATCCCTTCGAAACCGAGCACCGCGAGTACTCGGCGAGCCACCGGGAGCCGGGTTCGAAGGGTGAGGCGGCTGAGCGCGAGTCCGCACTGGCCGATGGCGAGAAACCCTTGGCTCGAGATGGAATCCGCTTCAGAAGCTTCGATCAGCAAGTGCTCCGGGCTTGCGGCAATCGCCGCGTCGAGGACAGCCACGAAGGCTGGAAGGGACTCGGGATCGACCCGTCCCATGACGTACAACGTCGCCAGCCCTGGCCCGGTGTCTCGCAGCTCCGCTCGAAACTGCGTAGACGCTTCGGTCATTGTGCCTCCTACGTCCTCGCGGACGCTTAGTCCAACCCGGTGTGCGGGCGGACGACGGGACAGAGATCCCAGAGGCCAGCTGTTCGACCGCATTAGGGACTACCCCAGCGAGGCCCGCGGGTAACGGCTCTCTGTCCCGCCCGGGGGCGCCCCGCGTCGGGCTTCATCGCCCCGGCCACTCCGCGAGCTCCCGCGTGGAGCGCGCGGGCTCCGGCCCTCCTGTTGCGCCCGTTCTCCGTTCCGGATCGTGTCGGTGCCGTCGCCTGCTGGAGACCTTCCGCGCCGCCGCGAAGACAAGGAGCTCTGTTCTCGCTAGCGGCCGGCGATAGGTACGGCTGGCAAAGGTCTTCCAATCGGCTTTGCGCTTCCCCTATTCGGGGGAGGCTGAAGATCTCTGTGCTGAGCGGCTTTGATCACGCCGCTTCGCCCGTTTGTCGGCGCCGCAACCAGGGCAACTCGCCCTCGTCTCAATGACGAGAGCCGCGCCCAGTCCGCTACAGGACGGGAATGCCGACGAAAGTCCGTTGTCACAGAACCCACGATCGTAGGAGGCAAGGATGGCAGCGGGGACTGAGCAAAATCCGGCTGGGTCTCGTGCGGCCGGTACGACCACCGCGGACCCGACAACGCGCACCGATCGGTCGGGCGAGTCGATTCCGCCGCAGAAGGATGTGGCCGGGGCACCCGAAGGCCCGCTCGAGCTGGGCACTACCGCATGGAAGCAGACCCTGCGGCGGACCATGAAGAAGATCGTTCGTGATCGAGTCTCGATGTCCGCGGGCAGCCTTGCCTATCATTGGTTCCTCGCGCTTTTTCCTGCGATCGTCGCTCTTCTCGGCCTTCTCGCCGTGGTTCACATCAGCTCGGGAACCCTCCAACACATCGTGCACGGCGTCGACAAAGCGCTTCCTGCAGGAACCGGAGCGGTGTTCACGGCGGCGGTGAGCTCGGCGACCAAGAAGTCCTCTGGTTCGTCCGTCGCGGTGGTCGTCGGGATAGTCGTGGCGCTCTGGAGCGCGTCGGGTGGCGTCTCGGCGCTGGAGCAAGCGCTCGACATCGCCTACGAAGTGCCCGTGGACCGGAAGTTTCTGGCACGGCGAATCCGCGCGCTCCCGATCATGCTGGCCATCGTGGTGCTCGGCGGCCTGAGCGCCGCCCTCTTGGTCTTCGGCGCTTCGATCGGTTCTTCGATCGAAGGTCACGTCGGCCTGCACGGCACGGCGTTCCTCGTCTTGTGGACGGTCGTCCGCTGGGTGGTGACCTTGGTGATCGTCACGCTGCTGTTCTCTGTCCTCTACTCCCTCGGTCCGAATCGGGAGGACCCGAATTGGCGGTGGGTGACCGGCGGCGGCCTCGTAGCCACGGCGATCTTCGTCGTCGCCTCGGTAGGCTTTTCGTTGTACGTCAGCAAGTTCGGCACTTACGGCAGGACCTACGGCAGCTTTGCCGGCGTTGCGATCCTGATCCTGTGGCTCTATTTCATCGGTCTCGCCGTGCTCGTCGGGGGCGAGCTGAATGCCGAGCTCGAGCGGGAGGCCGTGGCGCAGGCGGGTCATCCAGGGGCGCGCGTCTCGGCCGAGAACGTGACCTCGCAGACGGCTCGGCGGTGAAGGCTCCGTAGCCTCCCTCGCTTCCTGAGGCGATGCGCCCGAGGAGAGCGGGCCTACTCGCCGTGCAGCTCGGAAACGAGGAGCTGAAGCTCGGCGCTCACGGCAGCGAGGTGGTCGGTGAGCCAGAGCTGCGCCCCGGCCACGTCCCCCTCCTCGATGTAATTCAGCAGGCCGAAGTGACCGGGTGGCTCCTCGGTCACCTGCTTCATGAGCAGGTACTGACCGACCTCGGCGTGCAGCCGGGCGACCAGCGAGCGGATCCTGGGCCGTTCGGCTAGCGCGTAGAGCCGGTCGTAGAACGCCATTCTGGGCTCTGCACTGCCCATGGTCGCCGAAGCGTTGAGCTGCTCGGCCATCGCGCGTAGCTCGCTCGTGTACTCCGGTGTGAGCCGGGGGATTGCGAGCTCGAGGAGGTGGCACTCGAGCACGGTGCGCAGCTCGTAGAGCTCCTCGATCTCTTTCGCGTTGAGAATCGTGACCCGGGCGCCGCGGTGCGAATAGATCGTCAGCAGCCCCTCGGCTTCGAGCAGCCGGAACCCCGCACGCACCGGAATGCGGCTGATGCCCAAGAGGTTCGCGATGACGTCCTGGGGCAGTCGGTCCCCGGGCCGGTAGATGCCTCGGATGATCGCTTCACGGACGAAGACCTGCGCGAGCTCCTCGGCTGATTTGAACTGGCTGGCGAAAGACTTGGCCACAGCCTGCAGGGCTTCGACCTGACTGTCTTCTTTCTCTTGTACCTTCGCCGCCTTCATCGCTGTGCTGCCCGGCGATCGTGGTGCCCTCTGCTGGATGACAGGTGAAGTCCCCTCTGTCGCACACGCGCTGACGCGCTCACCGGTTGACGCTTCAGTCGCATGGACATCCTAGGTACCCCCCAGCCTCGAACGGCGTTTATCGATCGGCCAGACTCACATCGGCATCGGCCGGGCGCCGATGGACGAGGGTCGGTCGAGCCTGGTCGCGCGGACGCACCACGAGCCGATCGATGTCGACGTGGCTCGGGCGGTTTGCGACGAAGGCGACACACTCTGCGACGTCGAGCGGGCTGAGGGGTGTCATTCCTGCGTACATGGCAGTCGCGCGCTCCTCGTCGCCGGCGAAGCGGACCAACGAGAACTCGGTGTGCACCATCCCCGGGTCGATCTCCGAGACCCGGATCGGCTGGCCGAGGAGCTCGAGGCGGAGCACGTCCATGACCGCTCTTGCCGCGTGCTTCGCTGCTACGTAGCCACCGCTGTTGGGGTAGGGGTCGAAACCTGCGACTGAGCCGATCGTCACGATGTGCCCGTCAGCCGAGGCGAGAAGCTTCGGGAGAAGCTGCTTGGTCATGTGCACGATCCCGAGCACGTTGGTGTCGTACATCTGCCGCCACGATGCCAGATCCGCGCTCGAGATCGGCTCGTCTCCGAGAGCGCCACCGGCGTTGTTGACCAATAGCTGACAAGCCGGGACCTTGAGGCAAAAGCGCTCCACCGACGCCGGATCGGACACGTCGAGCTCATAGCAGCGCGCCCGCGGTCCGATCTGAGCGGCGAGGGCCTCCAACCGCTCCACACGTCGGGCGCCGAGCACCACCTCATAGCCGGACTCCGCCAAGAGCTGTCCGGTCGCGGCGCCGATTCCGCTCGACGCCCCGGTGATCACTGCTACTCGATCGGCCACGGGCCGCACCCTCCTAGTCGGAAGTAGACCGGAGCCGCCGGCCGGGCACGACGAGACTCGGCGTCTCGTATCCCGGCCGGCGATCTCGGCTGCCTACTTGATGTTCAGTGCCTTGAGTGCGTCGGTCCAATCCCCGTCGATGAACCACTTCGAAAGCGGTGGCTCACTTACGAGCGCCCCGACCGACTGCGCGACGACCTCGTTGAACCGGGCGTGGGCCGGTGAGAACGCGTCCGACGTGGCGGGGAAGGTGTTGTTCAGCTTGAACACGTCGTACTGGGCAGTCGCGTCCGCCTTCGTGGCGGATCCGGCCGCGTACACGTCAGCTCCGGCGATCCATTTCGACTTCTGCGTGTTGAATTCCTTGGCTGCCTCGAGCCATGCCTCGTCGATCGCCACCGCGCTTGAGTGGTTCTTCGCGAGCCACCCGGGGGAGGCGGCCATGAGGGAGTCGGCGACCTGGGGAGCGACCTGGGCCATGTTCTCCATGTCCCTGAACCCCCCGTGCGCCTTCAGGGTGTCCCACTGCGCGGTCGACACGAAGGTGGCCTGGATCTTGCCCACCAGCAGGGCCGCTTCCCGCACGCTCGAGGAGCCTGCGAGCGCCGTCGTCACGCTGTTCGGGTTCACGTGGAACTTGCGCAGCAGCACTCCGTACATCTCGGCCTCGACCCCATGCGGGTTGGACCATCCGAAGGTCTTTCCGGCCAACTGCGACATGTTGTGGATGCTGGACGTCGTGACGAACTGGTAGTCGAGCCGGGGCTGTGCGGGGCCGAACGTGACCAGGTGAGAGTTGATCACGTCACCGGTGCTGATGTACGCCGCGTTGGCCTCTCCCGAGAGCACGACGGTCACTGCAGCTGGGTCACCGGTCTCGTTGACGATCCGGGCGTCTGCCCCCCAAGACTTGAGGATCTTCGTCATCAGGTAGAGCTGGGTATCGCTCTGCTGGGGCGGCGAACCGTCCGCAAAGACGATGCTCTTGCCCTTGAGGTTGGGAGGGAACGAGGTCGTCGCGGCGCTCGTCGCGTGTGCCTGCGATGCGCCCGATCCCGTAGCGAGCCCCACGGTGACCGTTCCAGCGATGGCCAAGGCGCTCATCGCCAATGCCGGGGTCCCGAAGCGGCCGTGGCGCCGCCGGGTTGAGAGCTGTGGACCTGATTGTCCTGTCATTCGCTCCATGTCTTCCTTTCGGTCTGGGATGGACACTGGTGAGCATCCGCGCCGACCCGTAGCGGGGGGAACGAGATGCCGCTTACCCCGGCCTTCGCCGGAGGCTTTCAGACTCAGTTGCCTGAGTTGTTGAAGATGTGTGGCGACACCTTGAGCAGGATCCGCATGAGCTCGGTGCGCAGGGCGACGTAGTCCGCATCGTCGAGCAGCGCCTCGTGGCTGCGGGGTCGGGCAAGCGGCACGTCCACGATCTGGGCGATCTCACCGGGGTTCGCTTTCATGACGACCACTCGGTCCGACATGAAGATCGCCTCGTCGATGTCGTGAGTGACCAGCACGGTCGTTGTCGCCGCGGCCTCGATGATGCGACCGAGGTCCGCTTGTAGGGCGGTCCTGGTGAAGGCGTCGAGAGCCGAGAGAGGCTCGTCCATGAACAGCACATCCGGGCTCCCGACGAGAGCCCGTGCCAGGCCGACCCGCTGTTGCATTCCACCGGAGATCTGCGTTGGGTAGTAACTGGCGAAAGGGGTCAAGCTCGTCAGCTCGAGCTGCTTGTTGACGAGGTCGTCGACCCCCGGCCGTCGCTTGCCGGCGTCGGCGGATGCGGTCAAGGCGAACGCGATGTTCTCGGAGACCGTGCACCAGGGCAGAAGGGCGGGCTCTTGGAACACGAAGCCCACTCCCTTCGGAACGGACTCGAACCGCTCGTTACGTAGGGCGATCCAGCCGTCGTCGCATCCCATGAGCCCGCTCATCAAGCGGATCAGCGTCGTCTTCCCGCACCCAGAGGGCCCGATCAGGCTGACGAACTCTCCGGGTGCGAGCGAGAGGTTGATGTCCTCGAGAACCGTGAGCAGTCCAGGCCCTTCTGGGCGTGGGAACCGCTTTGTGACGTGACTGACCTCGAGCAAGGGTCCACGGTCGGTGCTCATTGCATTCGACATTCAGCCAAGTTCTTTCTTCCCTGTTGGAATCTCGGATCCCGCGGTCGCACTCGGATCGCAGCCCGCTGTGTGTGACAGGCGCCGGTGAGCTCGCCTACCAGCGGCCCTTCGTCTTCACCTCGACATTGATGCTCCACGGAGCGATCACCCGTCGTAGGACGTTGATGAGAAGGGTCAAAATGACGCCCACCACCGAGGAGGTGATCACCGCGGCGAGCAGGGAAGCGGTCTGAAATTCGTTGCCGTAAGTGGTGACAAGGCCGCCGAGGCCTTTCAAGGTGATGTCCATGCCAGCGATGATCATGCCGATCAATGCCTTTGCGACCGCGATCTTCAGTCCGGCGAAGATGTAGGGGACCGCATTGGGTATGGCGATCTTTCGGACCACCTTGCGCTCGGAGGCGTGATAAATCCGGGCCATGTCGAGCAGGAGTGGGGGGGTGGACTTCACGCCCTCACAGGTGTTGATGATGATCGTCCACACTGCCAGGAGGAACGTGATGGCGATCTCGGACATGAAGCCGAGACCGAACCAGATGACCACCAGCGGGGTAAGGGCGATCAGTGGTGTGGCCTGGAAGAAGGTGACATAGGGGCTCAGCACTCTCTCGACTGCACGGTGCCGGCCCATGAGCACGCCGGTGCCAATGCCGATGACGACTGCCGACAGGTATCCAACGAGAAGGTCTTCCATGGCTCGCGCGAACGCGGGCCACAAGATTCCGGTTCTGGCCAAGTGGCCGAACGCTTGAGCGACCGCGGTCGGCTGCGACAAGAGGATCGGGTTGATCCGTCCTCCTGCGATCTGCCAGATACCGAGGAACACGACCACGGACAGCGGTCCGGCCGCCAAGCTCGCGCCTCGCCTCCATGCTCGCCTCGACGGGCGAGCGACCTTACGGTCCACGACAGGGGCTTCTGGCGGGTTGGTGGTGTTTCCCAGGTCGTCAACGGCGATCATCGTTGGCTCCATCTCTCGCTCCGGGCCCGGCCACCGTCGAGGGACAAGCCTGCGATCGTGAGATCCACTGCGCCGCCCTCTTTTCACGCTCGGGATTGCGATTGCTTATTGACCGGAGCGCTCAAGGAGCCCGGCAGCTTGGCTTTGTTTTGACGCGTCGCTTTACTGGGGAGCGAGCGCGACCAATCAGCCTGAGCCGCGCATTCCCCCCCCAGGTAGTAGCGCCTTTCGAAGTATCTTGTAGTACGTATACCGAACAGTCAAGAGCCCTATTGGGTCTGCTGTGTTAACTGCACCCGACCTGGGCGGGCTCGGGAAAATGGCGGCCTGCCGGCTTCCTAAAGGATCCCGGCCGCTCGCCCGACGTGCACGAAGTGCTCCCAGAGCTTGTTGGGGCGGTGGCCCGCGCGACCGTAGCTCTCACCGATGAGACGTACTTCCTCGTCATCGAGCGGCAGCACCTCGCCGAGCTGCGTGGCGTACAGCAGGGTGCGAGCGTTCTCCTCGAGGTCGAGGCAGTCCATGAGGAGCTCCTGAATGTTCGGGGCGACCACAACGGTTCCGTGCGAGCGCAGCAGGCACGCCCCGCCGGTACCAAGCGTCTTCGCGACCGCTTGACCTTGCTCCCGGGAGCGGATGTGCGTGGGGTCGGGGTGGACCGGCAGGCCCTTGGGGGCCCGATAGGCGAAGTGCCGCACGGCGACGAGCGGTCGGTCCACCATCGAGAAGGTGGTGGACAGTGTTGGATGCCCATGGCAGACGAAGTTGACGTCGGGCCGGGCGCCGTACACGCCGGTGTGAATAACCGTCTCCGCCGGGGGTGGCCCGCTGCCATCGATGACCTCGCCGTCGAGGTTCACCACGAGGATTTCCTCGGGAACAAGCGCCGCCCGGCTCGCATCGCGGGGCTGAATGAGAATGTGGTCCGTTCCGGGGATGCGAGCACTGAGATGGCCGCTGAAGTCCAGGATGTTCTTGAAGACGAGGATCCGGGTGCAGGTCGCCAATTGCTCTCGCAGGTCTACTTCCACGTCTGTACTTGGCATCGACCGTCCGTTCACCCGGGGCAATGAACTGGCTACGGTAACCCCAGTGGTCGAAATGCTCCAACAAGGGCGGCGCGTGGCGCACTTCGGTCCGACACCCGATTGCGGCGGACCGGCGAGTGACTGCGGCGAGGCGGTTGTGAGCTCGTGGCGTCGAAGAGGTGAACCCCCGTGGTCTCTCGGGGAGGCCGACGCCCTGCCCGGGACGAGGCCGGAGCAGTTGCTCCAGCCGGCAATTGGATACATGATACGGCGGCGAGACTGGCGGAACCGCCAGCTCCCGGCACACGCCGGACGGGCGGCGCGCGCCACGAGCAAAGAGAAGGGCGATCGGCCATGAAGCCACATATCGGCTACGCAGCGATGCTGGAGCAGTTCCACCCCACCGAAGTGGTCCGATTGTCGGCGCAGGCCGAACAGGCCGGCTTCGAAGGAGTGATGGCTGCTGACCACTTCCAGCCATGGGTCCCTCAGCAGGGGCACGCGGCGTTCGTCTGGAACGTGCTCACCGCGCTTGGTGAGCAGACGACCGGGGACATGGGCCCGGGTGTGACCTGTCCGTCGTTCCGCTTCCACCCGGCGATCGTGGCTCAGGCGGCGGCGACGCTCGAGGCCATGTATCCAGGTCGCAGCTGGCTCGGCCTGGGCTCGGGCGAGGCGCTCAACGAGCACATCGTCGGTGGGTACTGGCCCGAGGCTCCTGCGCGGCTCAGTCGCATGTGGGAAGCGATCGAGATCATTCAAAAGCTGTTCACGGGCAAGGACGTAAAGCACTCGGGCGACACCTTCATCCTTGAGACGACCCGGCTGTGGACCCTCCCGGCGCCGCCGCCCCCGATCTACGTGGCGACCGCCGGTCCCATCACAGCAAAGCGCTGCGGCAAGTCAGTCGATGGCATCATCACCCCGGGCGCAGCCCCGGAGAAGGTGGCGGGCCTCCTCGCCAAGTTCGACGAGGGTGCCAAGGAGGCAGGGCGAGACGCAGCAACGCTGCCCAAGATCCTTCAGCTGCACCTCTCGTGGGCACCGACCGACGAAGAGGCGCTCATGAATGCGATGACCGAGTGGCCGAACGGTGGGATGAAGTTCCCCAAGCAGGACATTCGGTCGCCCTTTGACTTCGAGCAGATGGCCAAGCTCGTGCGGCCCGAGGACTTCGAGGGCCGAATGCTGATCAGCTCGTCTCCCGATCTTCACCAAAAGGAGATCCAGAAGTTCTTGGACCTCGGCATCGACCGCGTCTACTTGCACAATGTTGGGCGCAACCAGCAAGAGTGGATCGAGGTGTTCGGGAGAGAGGTACTGCCCGGCCTCACGCGCTGAGCCTTTGCGCCAACGCGCCCGCTAAGCCCCAGGAAACCGGGAGCCTCGGGGAGGGGCTGTCGCCCGACCGGGGAGGCGTTGGCTGAAGCGGCGCGCCAATTTGGCGATCAACGTCGCGCGCCTGGCGCGCTGGTCGTCGCCGAGAGCAGATCAGGGCACGGGATAGCTTGACAAGATCGTATACAGGCAACATGATGCCTCCCAGTCTTGAGTTCGAGGGCAGCCGGCCGTTGGCGCCCCGAAAGCCGGGTGGATGGCTGACCCGAGAGGAGTGATCGCTGGTGCGATCTTCTGCAGTGTCGTTCTACAGCGAGGGCAGTCAGGTCTCCGCCCTTTGGCGGACTCCCGACGAGGGAAGCGGCCCCTTCCGGACGGTTGTTCAAGGACCGGGTTGGCTCGGCCTGAAGGACGCGAAGCTCTATGTGCGCTACCACGAGGCATTGACCGACGCCGGCTTCGCAGTGCTCGTGTTCGACTACCGAGGCTTCGGCGACTCCGAGGGTGAGCGGATCCTCTCGCCGGCAATCCAGCTGCAAGACCTGCGGAATGCGGTCTCCTACCTGACCACCAGGGAGGACGTCGACGCGGACGCCATTGGGGCTTTCGGCTCTGGCGGGACCGGCGGCGGCAATGCGGTGCTTCTCGCTGCGGCGGACCCTCGCATTCGCGCCGTGGTCAGCCAGCTGCCGGTGGCCGATGGCCGCGACTGGCTCCATCGGATGCGCTCTGAGGACGATTGGCTCGCGTTCCTCCGCGCTCTCGACGTCGACCGTCGTGAACGGGTCGTTACGGGCAAGGGACGCCTGGTGCACCCGCGCGAAGAGATCATGGTTCCGACCCAGGAGCGGCGGTCGACGAACATGAAGGCCGACGTCGACGACCGCATTCCTTCAGCCGTCCCGCTGAGCGCCGCGGACGAAATTCTCGACTACCGGCCCATCGATGCCGCCCGTCGCCTGCGGACCCCTCTGCTCATCATCGGGGTGGAGAACGACGCGACCACTCCCACGGACCACGCGGAGGCGCTCTACGCGGCTGCGCTCGGGCCGCGCGAGCTCGTGATCCAGCGCCACACGTCCCACTACGCGGCGTACGACCGCTACTGGAACTCCGTCACTCCGAGGATCGTCGAGTGGTTCGACCGGTACCTCCAGGGCGGCGGCATCCGGATTCAGAGCAATGACATGAACACCGAGACCCTCAAGATGCTGGGAGATGCGTGATGGCTATCGATAAGCGGATCACCGGAGGACGGGTAGTGACCCCGACCGGGGTCCACGACCTGGACGTCCTCGTCTCGGACGGCCGCATCGCTGGCCTGGTGACGCCGGAGACGGGAGCTTCCATCGATGCCGAGGTGATCGACGCGTCGGGCCTCACCGTGCTGCCGGGCATGGTGGACGTTCACGTTCACACGCGTGAGCCCGGGTACACGCACAAAGAGGACATCACCACGACCGGAATCCAAGCGGCCGTGGGTGGCGTCACGACGATCTTCGGGATGCCGAACCTGGAGCCTCCGACCACCAACCTCGAGACCTTGACCGAGGTCCTCGACCTCTACCGCGAGAAGTCGATCGTGGACTACAACCACAATCCGGCTCCCACCCAGCTCGGCGACATCCAAGCCATGTCGGACGCCGGCATTCGTGCGTTCAAGATCTACATGGTCGTCGATACGGGCAGGACCTACCCGCATCCCGCAGGGACGGGGATGCACGACCACGGTCACCTGCTCGAGATGATGGATCTCATCGCACCCACCGGGAAGCGCTTCATCATCCACCCGCACGACCAGAGCCTCATGGACTACATCGAGGGCAAGTTCCTGGCGCGGGGCGAGAACACGCCACAGGGGTACGCGCAGGCATACGCCGCCCGTGACGGTGTGATCTGGGACACGGCAATCGACGTCATCCTGCGCCTCGCAGAGGCCTCGAACTGTCCGATTCACATCGCGCACATGCAGACGAGGCGCTCCATTGACGCCGTTCGCAGGGCCAAGGCACGCGGGGTCGACGTGACCTGCGAGGTCAACCACTGGGCACTTTTCCTGTCGACGTGGGACGACGTAGAGAAGCTCGGCCCCTATGCCCTCTCGTACTGGGTGCCCGACGATCACCGCGCTGCGGTGTGGGAGGGGCTGCTCGACGGCACGATCGACGTCTACTCATCGGACCACGCTCCCCACACCCGGGAAGAAAAGGAAATCGGCTGGACCCAGATGTGGTCCGCCCACACCGGAACACCCGGCATCCAATTCCTGTACCCGCTCCTGCTCGACGCGGTCGCTGCGGGTCGGATCCCGCTCGATCGAGCCGTGGACGCCGCCGCATACCGACCGGCCCAGAAGTTCGGCCTCGGCGGGGTCAAGGGCGCGATCGAGCCGGGTTGTGACGCGGACCTGGTGCTTGCCGCCTTCGACGATCCCTGGGTGATCACCGACGACCAGGTCCTCTCCCGGTGCGGATGGACTCCCTACAACGGCCGCACCTCGAGTGTTCGCATCGACTCCACCATGTTGCGGGGAGAGTTCATCTTCCGTGACGGGGAAGTCGTCGGCAAGACCGGCCAAGCCTTGATGGCTACCCCTCGCTAGGTCACCTCATGGCGACCGGGAACATCTTCTATCGGAGGTCCAGATGACGAAATACGGTTTGCTGCTCCCGCACTTCGGTGAGCACGCGTCCAAGGAAAACCTGCTGGAGGGGGCGCGCCGCGCCGAGGCGCTCGGCTTCGACTCGGTGTGGGTGCGGGACCACCTCGTCTTCGAGCCGCACGGCGAGATGGAAAAGCCCAACCGCACCTTCTACGACGCCCTGACCACGCTCACGGCCATCGGCGCGGTGACCGAGCGTCTCGAGCTCGGCACCGGCTCGTTGATCCCCTTCCGGCACCCGCTCGTCACGGCGCTCATGGCGGGAACGATTACCCAGCTCGTCGGACCGCGCCTGATCCTCGGCTTTGGTGCCGGCACGTTCGACCACGAATTCGAGGCCATCGAGTGGGGCGATCGGGACCGCGTGGAGCTCGTACGGTCCAACGCGGAGATCCTTCGCAAGGTCGCGACCGAGAATGAGGTCTCCTACAAGGACGCCAACTTCTCATTCACCGACGTGACGATCGAGCCGAAGCCGGTGGGTGGTCCGGTGCCGTTCTGGTACTGCGGAGCGACGCCGCGCTCGGCGCGCCTGGCGGTCGAATTCTGTGACGGCTGGATGCCTGGTCGTATCGCCCTCGAGACGCTCAAGCAGCGCATCGCCACGATGGCCGAGCTCTCCGACGCAAAGGGAAGCAAGCTTCCGACTATCGGTGTCATTCCTCCCACCTCCATCGAGGAGACGCGAGAGAAGGCCCTGGAGGACGTCAACGTTCCTGGGCTGCTCGCCTGGGCGAACAAGGCCAAGTTCAGCGTGAAGCCGCCTTCCGGAACGTTCGAGACGGTGGAGGACCTCGAGGGACAGCTCATCGTCGGCTCGCCGGACGATGCTGTCGCTGAGTGCAAGAAGTTTGAAGAGGCTGGCGTCGACCACCTCGTGTTCGACTTCCGGTTCAAGTTCGAGCGCTGGTTCGACCAGATCGAGCTGCTCGGCAACGAGGTGCTGCCGAAGCTGCGCGCCCAGGGCGCCCGGGCGTAGGGCCGGTACGCCATGGCCACCTCGTTCGATCGATCGATCGCTGTCGCGGCAGCGCCGGAGGCGGCCTGGAAGGTGCTCCTCGACGTGAGCACGGTCGCGAGTTGGGTGCCGATCGTCGAGGACGTACAAGAAAAGACGTTCCTCGAGCAGTACATCGCCGTCCTCAAGGACCAGGTGGGACCCTTTCGGCTGCGAGCCGACCTCGATATCCGGGTGACCGAGCTGCGCCCGCTCGAGCTCGTGCGGATCGCTGCCTCCGGTGAAGATCGCCAGGTCGGCTCCAGGATCTCGGTGGACGCGGCACTGCAGCTGGAGGCTGCGCCCGATGGGGGCAGCTCCATCAATGTCGTCGGCACCTACGAAGTCACGGGGCGCATCGCGACGCTCGGCGCGGGGACTATCCGCCGCAAGGCGGACAAGATCCTCGAGCAGTTCTTCGGAAGCGCCGAGAAGGCACTCGCGTCGGGCTGATGCTCCCGCCCTTCGCGCTCGAGCGCCCCGACCGCCTCGACGAGGCCCTTGGATTGCTCGATGATGTCTCCGTTCCCTATTGCGGCGGGACCGAGCTGCTGATGGCGATGAAGATGAACGTTCTCCGGCCACGGTGCTTGGTGGACCTGAAGGGCATTGCGGAGCTGGGCCGCCTCGACTGGGACGGCGATGACGTCCTCGTTGGCGGCGCGGTGACCCATGCAAGGCTCGCAACGGACGACGACGTGCTCAGTGGCTCGGCGCTCCTTGCCTCGGTTGAGCGTCGGGTCGGCAACGCCCGAGTTCGTTCGCAAGGTTCGATCGGCGGCAACCTGTGCTTTGCAGAACCGCGCTCTGACATCGCGACGCTTCTGTGCGCGATGGAGGCGTCCGTGACCCTTCAGTCGCAGACGGACAGCCGTGAAGTGGCGATGCGAGATTTCCTCATCGGCGCGTACGAGACTGTTCGTGAACCGGGGGAGTTGTTGGTGAACGTGCTGATCCCGAAGGTGCGCCGCTATCGCGGCGTCTACCTCAAGTACCAGTACTCCGAGAGGCCGACCGTCGGTGTGGCGCTCGTTCACGACGAAGCGGAAGGCCCATGGCGTCTCGCCGTCGGCGCGGTGGGCGAGATCCCATTGGTGCTCGAGGCAGACTCGCCGTCAGGCTTCGACCCGCATGCCGTCGCGGAGAGCATCGACCTCGTCGAGGATCTGAGCGGCTCGGTGGAGTACAAGCGACACATCGTCGAGGTGTACGTGCGGCGAGCCATGCAGCTCGCCATTCAAGGGGACTCGCTGTGAGCGTCACCTCTTTGGAGATCGCTTGCACGGTCAACGGCAACTCGATCACCCAGGCGATCGACGTCCGGACGACCCTGGCGCACTGGCTGCGTGAGGACCTCGCACTGACCGGCACGAAGGTGAGCTGTGACGTGCAGATCTGTGGCGCCTGCACGGTGCTCGTCGCCGGTGAGCCCGTCAGCGCGTGCACGTACCTAGCGGTGGACGTGGACGGGAAGGCGGTAACCACGATCGAGGGGCTGGCCCGCGACGGCGAGCTCCATCCCCTGCAGCGCGCGTTCGTCGAAAAGATGGCTCTCCAGTGTGGCTTTTGCACGCCCGGCTTCATCATGATGGCCAAGGCGCTCCTCGACAGCACTCCTCAGCCGAGTCGGGAGGAGATCCTGGAGCACCTGGACGGCAATCTGTGTCGATGCACCGGCTACGCGCCGATCGTTGCCGCGGTCGAGCAGGCGGCGCGGGTGCTCCAGGGGATCAAGGCAGGCGAGAATGGCTGACGTGGGCCAGATTTCCTCGAGCCTCGACGGCTCGGGCGAGCACGGCCAGGGGGCTCGCCAAGAGTCCGGCCACGCGTATGTCGGACACTCGGTGCTCCGGCCCGACCTCCTCGAGAAGGTGACCGGCGCGGCGGTCTACTGCGTAGACCTGCGGCGCAGCGGATCGGCCTCCGCGAAGATCGTCCGATCGACCAGGGCACACGCCCGAATCCTCGCCATCGACACTGATGCCGCTCGCTCGGCGCCGGGAGTCGTCGCCGTGCTGACTTGCGACACCCTCACGGGGCTCTGCTCGCGATTCGGGCACATCGTTGCCGATCACGAGATCCTCGCGAACGGCAAGGTCCGCTACTACGGCGAGCCAGTCGCACTCGTCGTCGCAGAAACCGAGGCGGCTGCAGCTGACGCGCTCGAGCTCGTTCAGGTCGAGTACGAGGACCTGCCCGCGGTGATCACGGCGGAGGACGCCCTCGCCGCTGGGGCGGTGCTGGTCCACGAAGTAGACCTGCCGCTTCTGGACGTGGACAACCTCAGCCCGGGCGAGGGCGCGGGCTCGCCAGAGGGTGGGCCCCGGGTCGACAACGTCGCGCACGAGGTGACGCTCGAGTGGGGCGACGTCGACGCTGCATGGGAGTCGGCCGCGGTCGTCGTCGAGAGCTCGATGCACTTTCCCATGCTGTACGCGTACGCCATGGAGCCCTACAACGCGATCGCGTCCTACGCCAACGGTCGGCTGGAGGTCGACAGCACCGCACAGCACCCGTTCATGGTCCGTGACGACCTCGCGAGGGTGTTCGGCCTCCCGCTTTCGGCGGTCACGGTCCGCGCACCGTACCTTGGTGGCGGCTACGGGTCGAAGTCGTACACGAAGGTCGAGCCGCTCGCTGCGGTCGCCTCGTGGCACGTCGGCAGGCCGGTGAAGCTCGTCTTGGACGTCGAAGAGTCCATCTACACGACGCGTGTCGACTCCGCGGTGGTCAAGGTACGTAGCGCCCTCGATGCCGACGGCCGGTTCATTGCTCGCGAGTTCGACATCGTCATGGACTCCGGCGCATATGCGGACAACAGCCCGCTCGTGATCGCGAAGTCGGTCAATCGCTGCTTCGGCCCGTACCGTGTCCCCAACCTGCGCGTCCGTGGCCGCTCGATCTACACCAACACGTCTCCGGCGTCGTCCTACCGGGGCTTCGGTGCCCCTCAGGGTGTGCTTGCTGGCGAGACCAACCTCGAGCGTGCCGCCGAGGAGCTCGGCATCGACTCCGCAGAGATCCGCCGCCGGAATCTGGTGCAGCCCGGCGAGGAGATCCTGCAAGGCAAGCGGGGGATCGACGCGGATCTTCCCGCCGATCTCGAGATGCTCCTCTCGGCCTTGAAGATGGGTGAGCCGTCGAATACGAAGTGGTACGGGGTGGGGTTCGCTTGCTCTGCCTCCGACGCCGGCGCCTTTCCCGTGTCGACCGCAGCCGTGCGAGTAGAGACGGACGGCTCGGTGATCGTCCTCAGCGGATCGACCGAGATGGGCCAGGGAAGCCGCTCATTGCTCGGACAGATCGCTGCTGAGGAGTTCGGCATCGAGCTGCGACAGGTCGCGGTGCGCCAGTCCGACACCGGTTCGACCGCCTACGAGCGCACCACGGGAGCAAGTCGTACGACCACCCTCGCCGGCCTTGCTCTCCAGAGGGCTTGTGCCGACGCGCTCTCCAAGATGCGGGCGATGGCGGCGGAAGTGGAGAACGTCGACATCGACACGATCACCCAGTGCCCCGGTGGCTTCTCCCTCGAAGACAACAGGATCCTTCGCTACGGCGAGATCGTCAAGAAGTGGTTCGGGGCCTCGGCCGGTGAGGTGACCGGAGTGGGCACGGTGCGGCGCTCCGGTGTGACCAAGCAGATGCCACCGTTCTGGGAGATCGGGATGGTCGGTGTCGGCTGCAGGATCGATCCCGAGACCGGCGCCGTCACCGTCGAGCAGTTGGCGACGGTCGGGGATGTAGGTTTCGCCATCAATCCTCAGGCTGTAGAAGCGCAGGATCTCGGCGCGGCTACCCAGGGCCTCGGTCTCTCGCTGTTCGAAGAGCTCATCTACGACGGACCCCAGGTGGTCAACCCCAACCTGGTCGACTACCGGATTCCACGCATGCGAGACCTGCCGTCGCGGATCGACTTGATGCTGGCAGAGCGGCGTGACGGAGTCGGTCCGTACGGTGCCAAGGGCTCGGGGGAAGGGTCTTTGAATCCGATCGCAGCGGCCGTCGTCACGGCGGTGGCTCGGGCGATCGGCCGGTGGCCCGATCGCATTCCGCTTACGCCTGAGCGTGTCTGGCGGTTGATCTCGGATCGGACAGACGACGAGTGAGCCGCTCGACGGAGATGGCCCGGCCGCGTCGCACGGGGTCCATGATGTATCGGTCTGCAGTACGAGGCTCGTGACGGGTCGGACGGCGTCTCGATGAAGACGTTGCTTTGCATACCAAGAACCCTGAAAATGCCTGGGATCGGGCGTTGCTTGGGTTGTGCCCTGGTTTCTCGAGAAGCGTCATTTTCGACGGTCGGCGCATTGCCGGAGCTGGAATGTATCCATTATACTTCGGCGATCCGAGCCTGGAGGGGTTGCTTTGGCTAAAACCGTGACGCAGACGGTGACGCATTACGAGGTGCAGAAGCAGCGACGTGCCCAGGTGGTCGAGGACTGGCGGAAGTATCGCCGGACGATCATCCGAGAAGCCGACGTGAAGCTCGAGGACTCGCCCGCCCGCCGGATGCGGCGGGGCGTCTACATGGGCGCTGACGGGGAGAGCCCGACCAAGGTGCTCGACGCGACCTTGCACGAGATCCCGGCAGGCAACACCTCGACGATTCACCGGCACTCGTGGGACGCCATGATGTTCGTGACGTCAGGATCGGGTTGGACCGAGATCGACGGCGTTCGCATCCAGTGGCGTCCCTGGGACACCGTCCACCTGCCCGCATGGGCCTGGCACCGACATGGCAACGAAGGGGCCACCGACGCCCGCTTTGTGACCTGGAGCGTGCAGCCCATGCACGAGGCCCTCGGCATGGCGATGCTCGAAGACGGCGGGGACACGCCGGTGAAGGACCTCCCGCTGGCGCCTCGCACCGTCAAGGTGCCCGGCTCCGACGGCTATGCCCGCCGGTCCGAGCGGCTCGCGGAGACCCAGTCAACCGAAGACCGGCGCTTGATCACGCGCTGGGACGAGGTCACGCCTCGCGTCACCAAGCGGGGGGCGAGAAGCGCATTTCTCGTTGACCAGTCGATCGGGTTCCGCACTTCCGGCCTGACCGCGGTCATGCACGAGCTTGCCCCCGGACTCTGGCAATCACGGCACCGCCACGGTGGCGAAGCATGGCTCCACGTGGTGAGCGGCCATGGCCACAGCGACATCGATGACGTGTCCTACGAGTGGGGGCCTGGTGACCTCGTGGTCGTCGACCACTGGGCATGGCACCAACACTTCAACGACGACAAGAACAACACCGCTCGCTTGATCCGGGTGCACAACTTCGACGCCCTCTACGATCTAATGCGCGTCCTGCTCGACCCGATGGACCTGTGGTCCGAGCTGCCCAAGCTGGATGCCCCCGATCTGTCCGGCATCCAGTGGCCGGACAAGGATGCCGGGCGTCCCGAGTGAGCAACGAGTCCGCATTCGAGCTCTCTCCTGCCAACCGTCAGGCGGGCATCTCCGCCCTCGTCGATCTGCCAGCTGACCAGTGGACCGAACGATGGGACCGGATCATCACCCCGCCCGGGGTGAAGGAGCGTCTCCTGAATGCGATGCTGTTCTGCCTCGGTCCTGGCAGGAAGATGTCGGATGTTGGACTCCCGGTTCACGGCCTGATCCTTCTGAGTGGGCCGCCCGGAACCGGCAAGACCACGTTGGCGCATGGGCTCGCCGACCGCGCGGCGAGGGAGCTGCGCCAACGTGGTATCGCCTCAGGCGTGCGGTTCGTTCTCATCGACCCACACGCGCTGCCGAGCGAGCTGTTGGGCCAGTCCCAGCGGGGAATCGCTCGACTGTTCGAACGGGCGATCCCCGACGTCGCGCACGACGGCGCGCCGGTCGTGGTGCTCATCGACGAGGTCGAGGGGCTTGCAGTAAGTAGACGATGGACGTCGACCGACACCAACCCGGCGGATGTCCATCGCTCGACCGAAGCAGTGCTGACGGGGCTGGACCACGTGGCACGTGCTCACCCGAACGTGGTGTTCGTCGCCACGACGAACTTCCCCGAGGCTGTCGACGAGGCAGTCTTGTCCCGAGTGGACATCCTCGAGGTCTTGGGCCCCCCTTCGGCCGACGCGATCGTCGAGATCCTGCGCGACAGCCTCAGCGAACTGCCCAACACCACGATGGACCTGGCAGGAGACCGGCTGCAATCACTGGCCGATCGCTTGGCGGAGCGTTCGATTGACGCGCGCCAAGTGCGCAAGCTCGTGTTCCGGGCGATGGTCAGCGGTGGTACGGATCTTGCGCTGGGAAGCAGGGCGCTGAACATGGACGATCTCGAGCGCGCCATCAGCGCTTCGTAGCGCCAACGACGACGGCTGTCCGCCGGAGAACGTTGTTCGACAACTAGGACCACCCCCGCGCTGCGGGGCGACGGGAGCGTCCGCAAGGGCTCTCGGCAGTTGCGACCGTACGCAAGGCGGTGACGAGTGTGGCGACCGGGTACCCAGGACCACTGACCGACCGCGCCCCGTCGGGCCGCCCGTCGGCACTGTGGACTCCGCCTCGATGATCGAGTCGGGCGACCGCACCACTGCGAGCACCCTTGGTCCGGCCGAGCGGGGGAGGTTCTCCTCTCTTCGCCTGCCGAATTTCCGGAGGTACTTCTTCGGGCAGTCGACGTCCCTGGTGGGAACCTGGATGCAGGCGGCGGCACAGTCGTGGCTAGTCCTAAGCCTGACGCACTCGAGCTCGAGGCTCGGAATCGTCATTGCGCTCCAGACGCTGCCACTGCTTCTCCTCGGTGCCTACGCCGGCGTCATCATCGATCGAGTCGACCGTCGGCGCCTGCAGATTTTGCTGCAGGCAATCATGGCCTTCCAGGCAGTCGTGCTCGCGGTCCTCACGCTCAGTCACGTCACCCGCTATTGGGAGATCTGCGTGCTCGCGTCGGTGCTCGGCTTCACCACGGCGTTCGACCTCCCGTCCCGCCAGGCGATCCTCTATGAACTGGTCGGCCCAGACGATGTCCCGAATGCCGTCAGCCTCACCGCGATCATGATCAATGCGGCGCGGGCCATCGGGCCCGCGATCGCGGGGGTCGTGATAGCGGTAGCTGGCGTCGCAATCTGCTTCGTGGTCAATGCCGCCACCTTTTTGGCGGTGATCTTGGCACTCAAGACCATGGACAAGGCCACCCTCAACAAGGTTCCCTTTCTGGCCAGAAGTTCGGGCCAGCTTCGTGCTGGCATCCGCTACGCCAAGAAGAGCAGGGAGCTCTCGATGGCGATCCTGATGATGGTCATCATCGGTACGTTCACTTACGAGTACCCCGTGTCGTTGCCGCTCGTCGCGACCCAGACGTTCCACAGCGGTTCTCGGACCTTCGGGTTCATGTACGCGACGATGGGCCTCGGTGCAGTTGCCGGCGGCGTTCTCACAGCGGGGAAGAAGCGCGTCGGAGCCCGGGCGCTTCTCGTCGCCGCAGTGGGATTCGGTTCCGCGAACGTGGCAGCCGCCGTCGCCCCGGTGGTAGCTGTCGAGTACGTCGCTCTGATAGCGGTCGGAGTCTTCAGCATCTCGTTCATCACGGTCAGCAACTCGACGGTGCAGCTGGGGTCCGAGCTCTCCATGCGCGGGCGGGCGATGTCGCTGTGGTCGATGGCGTTCCAGGGAACGACGCCGATCGGAGGGCCGGTGATCGGGTGGGTCGTCGCGGCGGCGAGTGCTCGTGTCGCGCTGATGGTCGGGGCGGCGGCCTGTTTTGCCGCCGCAGGGATCGGCGCGATCCTCGCCCGCCGGACGACGGATGCTCCTGAGGTCGAGCTCTCGCCCTGAGTGGGCCTTCGGCTCGACGGGCAGCCCGAGAGGCTTAGATGACGCTTCGCGCCCGGGAGATCGTTGGGCCCCCGATCGCCTCGGGGTGATGGACTAGCTCGCCGCCCCGGCGCGCAGACGAGCGAGATCTGCGATCGTGTCGACGTCCCAGGGGTCGCCCTCGCACGGGATCTCGACCGCTTCGGGTTGCGACCAGAGCGAGCGGGCGCCGACGTCACCTTCCAGGGGCAGAAGCTTCCATTGCTCCTCGGCGAGGCGGACGGGCGGGCGGCGCTGTCCTGCGAAGCTGGCGACGGCGATCGGAGCCTCCGATGCAGCCACCGCTTTCCAAGCCGCTGTCCCCACCGATGGCATGTCGCCGAGCCCGATCACCGCGGCCCGGTGCCCGCGTCGGCGGCAGTGCCCGAGGCCCAAAGAAAGTGAGCTGGCGAGGCCGAGGTGCCACCGAGGGTTCACCAGTACCGTGACGGCGTCAGGAAGGACCGCGCTGAGGTCCGCCGCGCCGGTCACCACGATCACCTCGTCGAACCCTGCCGCCAGGACGGCATGGAGCGCTGCGACCACGACGGGCCGGCCTCCTATGGGCGCAAGCAGCTTGTGGCTTGGACCCGCGTACCGGCTTCCGGAGCCCGCGGCGAGGAGAATGGCCGCAGGCGTCATGTTCGCGAGGGCATGAAAACAGAGCACTCGGTTGTCGGCTGGGCGACGTCGGCACGGAGCCGACCCGGGCTGGTCCCCGACGGCGTAGGACTTCCCTGAATCGGCCCGTCTACTTCGCGCAGCGGGAGGGCCATGCGGCGATTCTGCAGGGCGACGATCTCGGCGCATATCGAAAGCGCGGTCTCCTCCGGCGTCCGGGCGCCAAGGTTGAGACCGATCGGGGCGTTCAGCCGGTCAAGGGCAGCCGGTTCGGCGCCAGCGTCGAGCAGACGCGAGCGCCGATCTGCGGTGGTGCGCCTCGAGCCGAGAGCGCCGACATAGCCCACTTCTGTGCTCAACGCCGCCATGATCGCCGGGACATCGAAGCGTGCTTCATGCGAAAGGACACAGACGGCATCGCGTTGGCCGAGCGTCGTCCCGATCGAGGCCAGATAGCGGTCCGGCCAGTCAACGACGACATCACCGGCCGTCGGGAACCGTTCCCGGGTGGCGAAGGTGGCCCTCGGATCGCAGATCGTGACGGCATAGCCGAGAAGCTGAGCCTGGTTGGCGAGTGCCAGAGCGAAGTCCACCGCCCCGATGACGATCATCTTTGGGGGAACGGTGAGAGCGTGAAAGAAAGCATCCGGCGCCGCAGAGTGTCCGTCGATCTTGGAGTTGACGGCACGAGTCGACGAACGTGAGGTCGGGAGCACTGCCAGCGCCTCACTGATGACAGCACGATCGAGGCACTCGTCGCCAAAGGTGCCCTCCGAGCGACCGTCCCCGTGCACGAGCATCGAGGCGCCCTGAGAGACGGGACCATCACCACCGTCGATGATCGTCACGAGCACCGCCGATGTGGATCGCCGGAACGCCGCCTCAAACGAGTCGTAGGCATCGGGCAGCGTCCCCGAGATGAAGATCGTCACCACTCCGCCACAGGTCTGGCCCACCGAGAAGGCCTCGTCGTCCGAGTAGCCGAACCGGATTAGCTGGCAACCGCCCGCTACGAGAAGTTCCTGCGCTCGCTCGACGACGGTACTGTCGATGCACCCGCCCGAGATAGAACCGGCGACCCTGCCGTCTTCTGACACGGCCATCGTGGCGCCCGCCGCGCGAGGGCTCGGTCCTTCGGTGTCCACGACGCGGGCCCAGGCGACCCGAAGTCCGCCGGCTCGCCATGCGGCCACGGTGTCGATCACCGAATGCATCTCAATGCCGCCCCACGCATGCCCAACCTACACTCTCGCTCCTGAGCACCTCCCGAGCCGGACAGCCTCTGGCCAACGGTGGTGCGCTCGCTGCCGAGCAGACTCGGACTCCGCTTCGGGTCGCGGACCTCGGACAGCTGCCTCACAGGAACGACGTCTGGCGAGGCACCACCCGCTAATGTCAGGGTCAATGATGCCGGACGCTCAGAACTCACGAGCGGTCCGGATGATGTGCCTGCTTTTGACAAAGGACCGGTGAGGTGGGGGCAGACGTTGAGCGTGGACCCGAGATGCCGGAAGGCATCGAAGAGCTGCGATCAATGGCAGATCTATTTCAGCCGACACTGAGGACCGCTGAAGATCTCGCCGAGGCCTTTGTCCGCGAGGCGATCAATCGCGGCGTCTTTCGGCCAGGCGACCGGCTCCCTCAAGACAGCATTGCGAACATCCTCGGCATAAGCAGGATCCCCGTTCGTGCGGGGATGCGCCAGCTTCAGGCCGAGGGTCTGCTGACGATCCATCCCCATCGGGGAGCGACCGTTAGGGTATTACGGCCCGAGGACATCAAAGAGATCTACGATTTGCGGACCTTGGTCGAGTGCGACTTGATCGAAAAGGTGATGCCGCACATCACGCCCGAACGCCTCGCGGAGCTCCGGAAGCTCGCAGCCGAGCTGGACGAGTCGCCGCCAAGCAGCGGCGCCATCATGCAACGCATCCCGTTTTACGAGCACTTGTACTCACTCGCAAATCAGAACCGCGCGTTGAGGCTGGTCTCTCGTCTCCACTCCGAAGTGGGCGGATACCTGGTGCTCCAAAGCGTGGTCGAGGAGCCCTTTAGCTCCCACAGCGGGCTCCTGGACTGTCTCGAAAAGGGCGACGTCGAAGGGGCGCGCTCGTGGCTGCGAAAGCACCTCGCGAAGGTCAGTGAGCAGTTGCAGGTCGTCGTGCGGGACATGCAGCAAAAGTCTGAGTTGTAGCGCGCTGACGTTGTGGGAGGCGGTTGCCTCCTAGCTCGCCTCGGCGGCAGTGTGAGCGCGAGACGAGCGCCGGTCTCCTCAGCCACCTTCTCTCCCTCGCTGGGAGGAAGTAATAGGTGGCTTGTCGGTCTGTCGGTCATTTTCTTCCCGCTATCAGCGTTCGGTTTCTCCAACGCGAGGTGAAGCACGCTCCGAATGAACCCGACGCCTCAGCCGATTGCCGGCGCCAGCTCGGCCTGCTCGGAAAGCATTCGCATCGCTCTGACCTGGACATTCATTACTGAAAGGGCGACCTCTCCCGCCTGTGTTTCGGCACTATGAAAGGGGGCTGCGAGTCGGCTTCCGATGCCTGATATTGCTTGACATACACGGTATACATCGGTACGGTGACGCCACTGAGTAGGGGGAAAGGGCGGCTGAGCTAGCTCACGTCCGAACCTGATCCGGCGCACCAAGCCAGGGCTTGGGCCGACCGACTAAGGAGCTAGCGAGATGGCAGATCGGGTCGCCAGCATGTCCGTTACGTCGTTCGGTGTTGCTGACGAAGTGAGCGACGATTTGGGCGAACCCAAAGCCCGAAGCGATCGTCCCTCTCGCAACTTGAAGCGGATCTTGCCGGTTGTGTCAGTGCTCGTTGTCCTCGGTCTATGGCAGCTGATCGGCAGCCGCATCAACCCGATTCTGCTTTCCACTCCGACCTCGACCATCAGCGCCTTCGGCCACATGATCAGCCGCGGCCAGCTGATACCAGCCTTCTTCACTGCGATGGAAGACCTCTGGGTGGGCTTCGGCCTCGCGATCGTGGTGGGCATCGCCACGGGCGTTCTCATGGGGCGCAGCGAGGTGGCCGAGAAGATCCTCGACCCCTACATCAACTTCTTCCAGGCGACGCCGCTGATTGCGCTCGTACCACTCGTGGTCATCTGGTTCGGAGTCGGATTCGAAGCTCGAGTCGCGGTCACGTTCGTTCTGGCCGTCTGGTCGGTCATCATCAACACCTTCGTCGGCGTGCGGAGCACCCCGTCCGCGCTGATCGACGTGGCCAGCATCTACAAGCTCAGTCGCTGGGAGGTCGTTTCCAAGATCACGCTTCCTAACGCGGTCCCTTACATCTTCGCCGGACTGCGGATTGCTCTAGGAAAAGCGCTCATCGGAATGCTCATCGCGGAGATGGAGGTCAGCGTGACTGGCCTCGGTGGCCTGGTCACCAACTACGGGAACTCGTTCCAGACCGCGTACCTATTGGCGGGCGTCTTTACCGCATCGGTGGTGGGCGTCATCGGCGTCATTCTCCTCAACCTGGTAAAGCGCCGCTTCTTTCCTTGGGTCGGCGCGACCACGTCAGAGCAGCAGGTCCGCTTTTAAGGCGTAGCCCCCGGCGCTGCGGCGCCACGCTCGGCGCTTGCTGAAGAGACTCCGCGCACTCGAGCGGCGATGGCGAAACGTCGAAGTTCCACATGCACCACGGCTGCTGTTGTTACACACATATGCGACTAGGGAGGGTCATCAGAATGGTTGGATCGTTGAGCAGAAAAGGACTGGGAACCAAGGCTGCTGCGCTCGTCGGAGCGGGCCTCTTGCTCAGCTCGGTTGGAATGACGAACGCCTTCGCCTCGAAGAGCCACGCGGTGCATTCCGTGAAGTCACCGCGGACTGCCTCCTTCGTGCCCCCGAAGCTCAAGGGCACCGACATGAGCTTCATCATGGATGGCACAGCTACCACGAGCAACGAGATCGAGATTCACGCGATCAACCTGCTTGCCAAGTGGGGAGCGAAGGTCTCCATCCACTGGGCACCCTCCACCAGCATTGAGTACGCCGACATGTTGCACGGTGGCACCATCATGGAAGGTGGCCTGTCGGTGGGCCTCGCCGCTTACAACTCCGGCATTCCTGTCGAGGCGATCGCCCTTCCCGAGCCCCGCCAAGACTACGTGCTCCTCGGCCGGCCGAACATCTCGTCCCTTGCAGACCTCAAGGGCAAGACGCTCGGCATCTTGGACATGGTCGGCGAGAATGGTGTCGATGCATTGATCGCCTTGAAGGCGGCAGGCCTCAAGCAGAGCCAGGTGAACATCCTCAACGTCGGTGGACAGTCGACTCGCCTCGCCGCGCTGGTGGCAGGTCGGATCGATGCCACGATGCTCAGCCACGCATCGGAATTCGCGCTTGCCGGTCAGGGCTTCCACGTGCTCTACGACTACATGACGCAAAACAAGGACCTCTACGACGGTCTGTGGTTTGCCCGCTCGACTTGGGCGAAGAGTCACCAGACGGCTGCGGTCGCCCTGAACGAGGCAGATCTGCTCTCGTTCGTGTACTTCAACAACAAGGCGAACAACGCTGGATTGGTCAAGGAGACCGCGAGTTACGACAGCGGCATCAACACGTCCCAGACGGCGTCACTCTTCAATCAGCTGCGCAGCATCGGCGCTTACCCGGACGGAAGCATCCTCTCGGCCTCACCGCTGAAGCTGCAGGAGATCTACTACAACAAGGTCGGCGCATTGACGGCCCAGCCCGCAGTAGCCGGATGGTCTGACCTCAGCTACGGCAAGAAGGCGCTGGCAGACCTCGGCGCGGCTGCCCGCTGATCGCAGCGGACACGAGATAACGGAAGGAAGCACCAGTTCCATGGAAGCTCCGGTGATCGAGGTCAGTCATGTCGGCAAGCGCTTTTGGCAAGGCAAGAGCGGTGCCTTCATCGCCCTGAAGGACGTGTCCTTCAACGTCGGGAAGGGCGAATTCATCTCGATCATCGGGGCTTCCGGGTGCGGCAAGACGACGCTGCTGCGGATGTTCGGGGGCCTCACCACCTATGACGCGGGCAGCATCAAGATCCGGGGGAGTGTGGTTCGTGGCGTGCCGGACAGAATCGGCTTCGTGTTCCAAGCCGCGGCACTTCTGCCCTGGCGCTCGGTCTGGGACAACATCGCCCTCGGGCTGACGGCCGTCAAAGGCGTCCTCTCTGAGAGCGAGAAGCGAAGCCGAGTCGATGCGCAGATCGAGCTGACTGGGCTGAAGGGTTTCGAGCAGTCACTCCCGCATCAGCTTTCTGGAGGAATGCAGCAGCGAGTCGGCTTGGCTCGCGCCCTCGTTGCCGAGCCGAGTGTGCTTTTGATGGACGAGCCATTGGGCGCGCTCGATGCCTTCACCCGGATGCGCCTGCAGGAGGAGCTCGCGGCCATCGTGGCGAGGACGGAGGCAACCACCGTCTTTGTCACCCACGACGTCGACGAGGCAGTGTTCCTCTCCGACCGGATCATCGTGATGGAGAGGGCTCCAGGTCGAGTTAACCAGATTGTGACCGTTCCCTTCGACAAGCCGCGCGTCCGACGCGAGTTCATTGGCGATCCGAAGGTTGCTCACATCCGGGACGAGGTCCTGGCGCTGGTTACCGAGGAATTGCTTTCGCGAGCTAGCACCACCGAGACTGCATTCCGCACCTGAGAAGTTTCGGCGGAGCTAAGTCTCACCACCGATTGTCGCCGCACGGCGGCTCCTGCGGAGCCCGGGTCTTAGGACTTGGTGCAGGTGCGGTAGGTCGCCCCGCTGGTTGGACCGACGATGCAGATGTCGCTCGAAGTCGCGTGGACGGTGTCCACGCCGGCTCCGCCGACGATGCAGTTACCGGTCCCGCTGTCGGTGATGGTGTCGGCCGCAGAGGTCCCGATCACGAGGACGTGCGAGGCGCTGTTGGTGAACGTTCCCCCGTGCTCGACGATCGAGGTGAGGGCGAGGCTGGAGCACCCAGTGGGTGTCAGCTCTGCGAGGGTTCGTGTCTCGAGAACCGTCCCGGCGCGACTCGTCGGAACGTTGGTGCTGGCGGTGAAACTCGTGACGAGAGTGAGGGCGACAGTGAGGACGACGAGGCCGGCGGCGGAGCGGGTCGCGATCACGCGCCGGGAGCGGTTTCTCGCGCGTTTCTCGGTCCCACGCTGAGCGACGAACGCCGACTCGCGTTCCCCGAGCGGCTCGTCGGCGCCACCCAGTGTCGGCAGGAGCTGTGCAGGCCGGTAGATGTAGCGACGTGGGTCGTCATCGACCGCATAGCTGCGCTTGCCGTCGTTCACGCAGTAGAGGATGGGCCGTTCCAGGAACTGGGCCATGCCGGCGAGATGCGAAAAGTTCGGTATTTCGATCCACTCGGTACCAGCAGGCGTCGATAGCGAGCGCACAGGAACGATGAGGGAGTGAAGTCTCGAGGCGATCAGCTCCTCGTCGCTGCGCAACGTCTGGCGGCGACGAAGCTGGTCGTGGAAGAGGGCGAAGAGCAGGGCCAAGGTGGCGAGCACGATCCCCAGCACGCGGATGCTCGAGACGTCTATCTGGTACCTCGCGACGGCGACGAAGTCGTCTACTTGGTGGGGAATGCTCCCCGAGGCTGTCGGAGCGAGCGTCGCCGCAAGCGCGACGCTGGCGGACGGCAGTACGTAGGTAGCGCCAGGTGGCGCCGGGGCCGTGACCATATTCAAGGTGATCGCGGTCGGGGTGATCTCGAAGGGAATCACCGGAAGGAAGGTCTGTGCGATCGGGTGTCCGCCGACGTGCCCGACGAGGTGGACGACGGGCTGGAGGTCCGCCAAATAACTCTGCGCCGTGAGGCCGGACTGTTCGGAAACCCGATTTATGAGGGTGTAGAGGCCCTTTAGACGGAGGGACGCGGTAACGGTGGCCTGATCTCCGCTGAACGAGGTCGTATTCGCGAGACTCGTCAACTGGTGCCAGGTGTCGGACTGCGACAGGAGCAGCGCCCGCATCTGGATTGTGCCGTGCACCTGGTGAGGTAGGCCGGACTTGAACTCGTAGTGGAACGTCACGACGAGAGTGCTGATGAGGCTCGGGTAGATGGCTTCGCCGCTCGTGACAAAACCAGAGGGATAGACGGGCGTTGGGGAGTTGACGGCCCCCTTGTACGAGAAGTGGCCGGCCTGCTCATACGCTCCTGTTAGCGGCGCGACACGGTGGATCGGTCGGGTGAACCCGACGCCCAGGCAGAGCGCGCCAAGCAACAGGAAAGCGAGCAGGAGAGCGAGCGTGGTCCTCGGGCCGGAAAGGAAGGGCGGAGCGCGCCGGGCCGCTACCTGATCGGGCGTCATCTCGATTCCCGACCGACGCTCGTTGTCGGACGACCGAGAAGTCCGCACGGCTTGTGCACCCGGGTTCACCGGCTGTGCCCCTCGGCGCTCGACCGAAGGGCCCTCGCTGCTTGGCATTATGTCTCCATGGCGAACACTGAGGCTTTCAGCGGGAACCTCCCACGTCCACGCCATCCAGAGCAATGCGAACTCGGGGACGATGCCGACGACGTTTGCGCTTGCGGGCCGGTTTGCCGCTCACGAGGACGAGGATGAACGCTCCGAGCCCTGCCAGGATCGCTGAATGGGCGGGCTTGCCGAGCCAACCAATGACCGCCCCCGCCTGAGGGACATGGACCCAGAGCTTGCCGACGAGCTCCGCTCTCGTCGCGTACCCCGGGTCGACGAAGTCGTTGTTGTCTCCCTTGAAGAAGTAGTTGCCATTTTGGATCAGCACAATCCGGTGTAGCACCGGCTTGTGCAGCACCGGGCTGTTGTAGAGCACTACTTCGCCGACTCGATACGAGGACTCGGTCCGGACGAGCGCGAGGTCGTTCTTGTAGAGCAGGGGTTGCATGCTGATTCCTGCGGTCACCGAGTACGTGATCGAACCGCCGAGCTGTACGGGCGCAAAGAGCACCCAGAAGATGACGGAGGCGACGATGGCCAGCGCGCCTGTCAGCGCCCTGCGTCCCCGCGCACCCTGTCGTTTTGCCCTCCGTGTTGCCACCGATGCTCCTCGGCGTCTTGTTGGCTCGATCGCCGGACTCGCAAGTCAGGTCCACGGGAGTGGACACTGATGATCACACGCTCGATCCGTCGCCCGCCTACTGTGCCGCGACGACCGTGACGCCGGACAACAGCGTGGCGGTCAGCTGCGGACTGGTCGTCGCGCACGTCACCGTCGCGCCGGTCGTGTCGGTGCTGCAGGTGTAGGTGGTCGGACCGCCCGTGCTGAGTGCCGCCGAGATGACGACCTTGCCGGTGCCCGCGCTCGGCACGACGGGACTGATGGTGAAGGTCAGGGAGTCGATGTTGGCGGGCGTCGTGGCATCGAGCGAGTAGTGGAGGTTGGTCACCGTGTAGCCGGTAACTGCTCCCGCTCCAGCGCCGACCGTTGTGGCAGGAACGGTGTTCGACGCGGTGAAGGCGTAGGCGCCCCCTCCGACCGCGAGGGCGATGCCCGTTGCGATCCCGATGGTGATGGCTCGCCTGTGTCGCATGTGCTCTCCTGTGGTTGCTGTGCCAAGCCCCCCGGACAGACGTCCGCGGGTGTCTTCGTCATGCTCGGGCTCGGCGACACAAAAGAGCGCACATCTGAAGCCGACAGATCTGCCACGGTCTCACGGCAATGATACCGAGGATTCCGCCAGTTCTTGGCGGATCGTAGCACTGTCGAGAAAAAAAGAGGGGATCTAGGCTGAGGCCATGCCGCTATCTCCTGGGGCGCTTAGGCAAAGAATGCTCAGACCGAGCGCTCCTCATCGGTGGGTGCCCACCGACGTACCGCCACAAGGGCGGCGATGAAGACCAACGCCGTCGACAGAAAAAGCGCAAATTGGGCGGTCGATGGCTGTTGTTGATTGCCAAGTACGAAGAGAAGCTTTCTCACCGCCGCAATCAAGGCGACGATGATGAACGGCTCCGGTTGAAGCCTGTGGGACCGAAGGGAGAGGACCACGGTGTGAACGATCTCGACCAGGATCAGCACGAGCAGAATCTGGTCGAGAAAGCCGCTCGCTCGGCCAATGATCCCGCCTCCCGTTCGAAGGAAGTCGTAGAC
>JAODBN010000083.1 GCA_025463965.1 Acidimicrobiaceae bacterium | reverse complement strand
TCGGGAGCACTGGGGCACCGTCGCTGGCCTCTTCCATATAACCGACATAACGAACCTTATCGGCGTCAGGTCACGGACACTAGGGAGAGACGTTCGGGGCTATCTAGTCGACTTCACTCCAAAGATTCCGACCGGGACGCCGCCGAACGGGTCTGGTCGGCCGCTTGGCCGTGTGCACGCATGGAACTGCCTGTCGTCCGCGCGTGGTCGTCAGCAGCCGGTTTCGCCACCTATCAGACGAGATCATGACGCCGTTTGCTATCGATTGAGCTGGTACGACTCGCATTTACAGAGCCGCGCTAACCAGTTCTGCGCTTAGGACCAGCCGTCCAGGTCCCCGCACGCCAGGCCCAGCAAGCAGACCAAGACTGTCCCCGTCAGGAAATAAGGGCGCCGAGATGCACGTCGAGCAGAGCGCCGTCGGCCGCTGCGACGAGAGCGCGCCCTGCTCCCAGCCAATGACACCGACCAGCCGGCATAGCGAGGTCATCGACGCGGTCCACCCGACGCACGGCTCGCGCCTCGTCGTCGAGCACGAGGTAGGGCTGTGCACCAGTTAACGACAGGGCAGCGACGCGTAGGGCGAGCACGGACGCGGGCTGATCGAGACGAAGCGTCGCGTCCTGCTCTCCGAACCGGCTGCCGATCCTGTCCGTGGGCCCAGTCTGCTCGGTGCCGGTCTCACCATCGAGCGCTCGGACGACACCCTCGTCGAGCACCCGTACCCGGCACCACTGCAACACCTCATCGATCGACTCCGGGTCGATTACTTCGGGTAGCGGCGACGATGCTTGGGCGAGAATCGGTCCCGCGTCGAACTGATCCACGATCCGATGGAGGGTGTAGCCGAGCGGGTCAGCCCCGTCATACACCGACCGATAGCCGTTCGGTCCCCGATAGTCCGGCAAAAGCGACGGGTGCAGGTTGACCGTCCCGGCGCGCGGCAAGCCTCCGAGCTCCGCTGAGAGGCGCCCAAACCCCGAGATCAGTCCGAGGTCGATGCCCAGCCGCCCGAGCACTTCGGCCGCGTCGCGCCCATGGTTCGACACCACGACAACGGCCTGGTCGTCGATTGCTGCGAGCATGCCAGTCCTCGCCGCGGCGGGCGTCGTCACGACGAGCGCGAGGCTGTAGTCGGCCCGTTGTGCCCACTCGTCGATGGCCCGGTACGAGTTAGGAATCACCGTGAAGAGGGCGAGTCGCGCGCCATTCCGACGGGCCGGATTCGCCCGCTTATCTCCCACATCCCGACCCTACGCTCGCGCTCCGCGAAGGTGCGCGCGCCCATAGTGGTGGGCGTTTTAGAAGGTCAGGCCGCGCCCAAAGCAGTGATGCGATATGCAGCTACATCTTGCCGTCATCTACTGGCCGAACTCCGTCGACGTGCTCGAGCTGGCGGAAAAGACTGGGCCGTACTGTCGGCTGGTCTGGGTCCTCGCGGGCGACGAGGAGCTGGGCCCGAACGAGCGGCTGCTCGGCCGACTCGGGGACGTGATTGATATCCGGGGACATTCCTTCGAGACAGCACTCGCACAGCTGTCCGGTTCGGAAATCGACGGAGTCCTGGGATTCACTGATGAGACGTTGCGGCTGGCCGCCCGCGTCGGGGGCCTTCTCGGCCTGCGCTCGAACTCGGTGCCAACCGTGGAGGCCGTCACTGACAAATACCTGCAGCGGCGGGCGCTACGCGAACACGGGATCCCAACCCCACCCTTTCTCCTGGTGCCCGCAGGTACGGATGCCCAAGCGCTGCGCAAGCTGGTCGCTGGGTTCCCCTACCCCGCCATCCTGAAGCCCAGCGTGGGTGCAGCGAGTCGGGACACCTGCTGGGTGGCGGGTCCCGACGCCGTCCTCGATGCCGTCTTCGCTTCTAGCGGACACGAACGCTTTCTTCTCGAGGGCTACCTGCTGGGTCGACGCGAGGGCGAGAAGAGCGCTCTCGGCGAGTTCCTCTCCGTAGAGACCTTCGTAGAACGAGGTCGTCCCGAGGTCCTCGGGGTCACCGGTAAGTTCTCCCTCGCTCCCCCATTCCGTGAGCGCGGCCACATCCTGCCGCCGCCGGTCGACGAGGCCGACGCGGCATCGGCTGCAGCTCTTGCCGTCGACGCGGCAAAGGCGCTGGGCGTCCAGTGGGGGGCGCTCCACGTGGAGGTGAAGCTGTGCCGCGACGGTCCCAAATTGATCGAGGTGAACGGAAGACTGGGTGGTGGACGAATCCCCGAGCTCTACGCCGTGGCTTATGCCTGCGACTTCATCGCTCTCGCTTGCCGCTTAGTGCTGCCAAGCCCTCCTCTTCTTGCGACAGCGCGCCGTATGCCTCTGGCGTCCTCCTCGCTCACAGAGACCGTCTACCACTATCGCTACAACATGCAGGCGCCAACGCACGCCAGCCGGCTGCTTGCTTTGAAGGGCGCCGAGCGAATCCGGCAACTCCCGGGCGTGCAAGACGTCATGGTGAACCGCTCGGTCGGCGACCGATTGGACTGGCACGAGGGGACGGATGCATACGTCTTGACGGTCCGGGGCACCACCTCGAGGGAGGCCCTCGAATCCGTGCCGGACCTCATTGATCTTGCAGCCGAGGCCCGCTATGAGACAGCCCAGGTGCCGGCAGCCCGCCCGGGCAGTGATGGTTCACGACGAGTCTCACCCCTATGAATCGCTCTATGCGCTCGGGGCGGCAATCTCTGGCCTCGGGGATCCCGGCGGAGTAGCTTCAGTCAGCAACCGTCCTTTAGTACGACTAACTCGGTCCCCTAAGACCGAGGACATTGTTGTTGAGATCTTTAACTTGAGCAATCACCATGCCTGGCGCCACTTCTTTGATCTCTTGCTGGATGACTGCACCCGCGTCTAACAGCGCCTGCAGGCTGTTCTTGACGTCGGTCACATCTATGTAGGAAACAATGGCCTGACCGTTGGGATCGAGTCCGACTTCTTGGCTGGCGGTCTTGTACCCGACGTAGTATGGCGCGTCTGCGTAGGGCTCCGCACCTAGAAAGCTACTAAATACCGCTTTCGCGCTTTCCAGGTCTTTGGCCGGGTACACGATAAGTTTGATATCTTGAGCCATAACCGCCTCCTTCGGGATGTAACACAAATAGTTCGGTCCTTCTAGTTCGATAACTGCCCAGCCCCAATGGGTGTGCGTGCAATCGGAGATCGCACATTCCTTTGCACGTCCGACGCCATCATCGAACTGTGGTCTCTCGTGCCGTCTGGTCAGTCGGATTGCGACCGCTGGACTGCTCAGCGCAACTCGTTGATACGGACGAGGTTGCCCGCAGGATCGCGGAAGACGCAGTCGCGAACCCCGTAGGGCTGATCGGTCGGCTCCTGGACGACATCCGCGCCGCTGGCCTGCACACGCTCAAAGGCGGCGGCTAGGTCGGTGGTAGCCAGAATGATGTGGCCATAAGTCCCCTTGGCCATCATCTCGAGGATGGTCCGCCGCTCCTCGTGAGTGATACCGGGAGTTACAGCCGGCGGTGTCAGGACGATCGACGTGCTCGGCTGGTTCGGGGGGCCGACCGTGATCCAGCGCATCCCGTCGTATCCGACATCGTTGCGGACCTCGAATCCCAGGGTGTCCCGATAGAAGGCCAGGGACGCCTCGGGATCGTCGTGCGGGAGGAAGCTCGAGTGAATGGTGATGTCCATGGCGATCACGCTATGTGCGGCTCGGCAGTCCGCGCTTCTCGATTCCTGATCGGTCTAGTCACCTGCTTCGCCACACACGCCGGCATCCCCACGGTTGTCCGGGTCGCGTGGCGCCGGTATGTGCTGGGTGGCATGCCGACCAGTTCGCTGAAGCGACTGCTGAATGTGCCGAGCGAGGAGCAGCCGACCGCGAAACAGACCACGGTGACGCTGAGATCGCCACGACGCAGGAGCGCCATCGCGCGCTCGATGCGCCTAGTCATCAGATAGGCGTAGGGCGACTCGCCATAGGCTCGCCGGAATTGACGGCTGAGGTGGCCCGACGACATGCCTACCCCGCGAGCAAGCGCCTCTACGTCCAGCGGCTGGGCGTACTCCCGGTCGATCCGGTCGCGGACGCGGCGCAGCAGCATGAGGTCCTGCAGGTGCTGCGCCACGGCGGGGCTCCTGGTCACCGGCGAAATCGTGCCACATCGGCCCGACTACCGGTCAAGGATCGAACGAGCGTCGGCGGGGACGAAAAGACGGCGGCTGCGCTTTGCTGTCAGCTGTCACCGTTGCAGGATCATGCGATGAGCTACGTCCGGTCTCGGCTGGAGATGACGGCGACTCGATCCGGCATCTCCCCTGTAACAGTTCGCGAAAACGGGTCGATGGGTCCGGACAAATCCTGCTGCGTGACTGTACTTTGATCGGCATGCTCAACCACCATCTAGACCGGCTGCGATAGCTGCCCCGAGCTCAGAGACGGCTCGCGACCCAATGAGCGACGCTCCCGCGCTTTCTGTCCTTCGGCTGAGCAAGTGCTTTGGCGAACGAGTCGCCCTCGATGACGTTTCGTTCGAGATCGGCCACGGCGAGATTTTCGGCTTGCTCGGCCCGAACGGTGCGGGCAAGACAACGACCGTACGGACGCTCGGCACGCTCCTCTCCCCGACGTCAGGCTCAGCGGTGATCACAGGAATCGCCCTAGCGCCTGAAAATGGGGTTGCAATCCGCAGCCGTATCTCGATCATGCCGGAGTCACCGGGTCTCTACCTCCGCTTGAGCGTGGCCGAGAACCTCGAAGCTTTCGCTGAGCTTTACCAGGTGCCCGACGCACGGAGTCGGATCGAGCGCGCCCTTAGGGCCGTCCACCTCATCGACCGAGCAAATGATGCGTGTGGGACCCTTTCCAAGGGACTACGTCAGCGAGCGGCGTTGGGGAGGGCGCTGCTCAGCGACCCTGAGGTGCTATTCCTGGACGAGCCGACTTCCGGCCTCGATCCTGTCGCAGCTCGGGACGTCCACGAGCTGATCGACGAGCTACGCCATCGAGGCGTGACGATCGTTCTCACCACGCACCGGCTCGACGAGGCAGAACGCCTGTGTGACCGCGTCGCCATTCTGAACACGACCCTGCGTGCGCTAGGTCGACCCGACGAGCTGCGCGAGCGGTTGTTCTCCAAGACACTGTCGGTCCGCACTGTCGCCCCGCTTCCCGATCCAGGCGCCGTGTTCGACGCATGTCCGGCTGTCGACGCCTGGCGAGAGGTGGGAACGGCGAGCTATTCGCTCGTTGTGTCGGACTCGATTGTCGCCCCGCCGGCTGTGGCGCGCGCCTTGGTTTCGGCGGGAGCTGACGTTCTATCGCTGGGTGAATCGCACCACTCGCTTGAAGACGTCTACCTCGAGCTCATAGACCAAGGCAGGAGACCGACGCCGTGATGAAACCGAGCACGCGCCGGGTCCGAGCGATCTTTCGAAAGGAACTCCGGGAGTACCGTCGCACAGGATCGATCGTCGGGACGATGGCCGTAGTGCCGCTCATCTTCATCATCGCTCCATTGGCCCGGGCGTTCGCACTACCCGTGTCCGCAGCCGCAACTCTACGGCACGAAAATCTTCTCGTTTACTTGATGGCTATTCCCGCGATTGTGCCAGCCACGCTCGCCGCCTACTCGGTCGTGGGCGAACGCCAGCAGGGCACTCTCGAGCCGATCCTCACGACGCCGCTCCGTCGCGAAGAGTTCCTGCTCGGTAAGGCTTTGGCGTCCTTCATCCCGTCCGTAGTCGTCGCCTACGCAGTCTTCGCGCTTTTCCTCGCGTGCGTCGAGCTGTTCGCCCAGCCGGTCATCGCGTCGGCGCTCGTCAGGGGCCCAGAACTGCTCGCCCAGCTTGCGTTTACTCCCCTCCTTGCCGGCTGGTCTATCTGGGCGGGTATCGCGATCTCCACCAGGTCGAACGACGTCCGCGCGGCGCAGCAGCTCGCCGGCCTCGCAAGCTTGCCCCCGATTGCAATCACTTCGCTCATCTCCTACAACGTGATTCATCCCACGCTCCGACTCGTACTCGGCTTCGGGATCGCTCTACTGCTCCTCAACCGGGTCGGCTGGCGCATCACCTCCAAGGCGTTCGATCGTGAGCGGCTCGTGACCGGCTCGCGCTCGCGCGGAGAGAGACAGACATAACTGGCGATCGCGGTGACCATCTACCCGCGCAGAAGTGGGCCGCCCGGGCACTAGAGCTTAAGAACAGCCTTACCCATCTGGCGGCGCTCTTCCAATGCTGCGTGCGCCTCCTGTAACTCCTCGAATGCATACTCCCGAGGAATCTCGACCGAGATTGAGCCGTCCATCAGCCCAGCGAACACGTCGTCAGCTCGTCGCTGAACCGTTTCCGCGTCCTCCAGGTAGTCGATGAGCCGAGGACGCGTTAAGTACAAGGAACCTGCTTCGCCCAGTTCGATCGGATCAAGGTCTTTGACAGCACCGCCAACCGATCCATAATTCACCACGAGTCCCCGTGTGCGCGCGGCGCGAAAGCTATCCCGAAGCGTCGGTGCCCCGACCGCATCGAAGACGACGTCCACTCCGCTACCTGCCGTCGACTCACGAACCGCATCCGCGAATTGACCATCCTCATAACGAAACACTTCGCTGGCACCTAGCGCCCTGGCGACGGCGGCCTTTTCGTCCGAGCTGGCAGTCGCATACACGACAGCGCCCCGTCGCCGGGCCAGCTGCACGAGGAGCCGGCCGATCGCACCAGATGCGGCATGGACCAAACAGGTCATCCCGGCCCCAAGGTGTGCCGCCTCATTGATGAGGTAGTGGGCCGTCGATCCCTGGAAGATAGCCGCGGCAGCCAGATCGAAGGAGATCTCGTCCGGTATGTTGGCAAGTCGTGCCACTGGCACGACCGCGAAATCCGCATAGCTACCCCAAGAGATGCACCACGCGACTCTGTCCCCGGGAGCGAATCGCCCCACCCCCGCTCCGAGCGCGCGTACGATCCCCGCTCCCTCCATGCCGAGGGTGATGGGCAGCGCTATCGGATAGCTGTGGGAATTCTCGTACTTGCCTTGCCGGGTATGCACATCCATGAAGTTGATGCCAGCAAAGGCAAGCTGGACGAGCACCGTTCCCGGCTCCGGCTTCGGTATGGGTACCTCGACACGCTGGAGAACTTCGGGCCCACCGTACTCAGCAATGCGTATCGCCTTCACGTCCGTTCCTCGAGGTCACCGTCATGGTCATCGGACATGCTCGCGGCGTGTGGTGGGCGCTCCTGGCCCGGTATCCACACTCGTCCGTCAAACAGTCGTCGGGCCGTCCGGTAGAAGGAGCCAACCTTTGCGACCCACTGGCCCTTCTCCCACGCCACGTCAGCGTCGACTCTCAGTACTCCGGACGGCATCCCGATGGACAGATCGCGATGACTGGCCGTTGAGCTCACCGCGTCCGAAACGATCGAACCCGCCAGCTTTGCGGCGACAGCTGTGCAAAGCGAGACCGTCAGAGGAAGTGCACGATGTGGTTGACCGTTCGAGATCGCGCGGGAGATGAGATCGACGCTCGCCTCGGGTATGACCTGCCCCGAGAGCGTCGCAGCATCAGCCGATGTCCGCACTATGCAGACGAATGGCACGCTCGAAACCTCTGCGGCTATGCCCATCCGGACCGCGGCCTGGCGCCGGATATCTTCCAGAAGCGCGAGGACGTCGGGCCGAGCGTCGAGCTCATCGGGTAGCTCGAGTCCAGTCAATCCGACATCGATCGCCCGTACGAACACGGTCGCATTTCCGGCGTCAACGAGTGATACCTCGATGCCTCCGGCTCTCGTCACCTCGAGTCGGTCGCACACCTGGCCCGTGGGCAAAAGCGAGCCCGTGGTGGCGCCTCCCGGCTCCACGAAGTCGAGCCGAATCGGAGCACCAGATCCGGCCACTCCGGGAATCGCGAGTGCGCCGTCGTAGCGCGCGCCCGTTTCCTCGATCGGAAACGTGGCGTTGATCACCTTGCTCGTATTGGTGTTGAAGATGCGCAGCGTTGCGCTGTCACCCCTTACCCGAACGAGGCCTTCGTCCACAGCGAAGGGGCCGACGGCAGAGCTCATATTGCCGCAGTTGCTTGCGAGATCTAGGCGCCCCTCCCTGATCAACACCTGGACGAAGGTGTAATCGACATCGGCATCGGCTCGCTGCGAAGGCGCGACGACACACGCCTTCGAGAGCGACGAGATGCCCCCGCCCATGCCGTCGAGCTGGCGACCGTACGGATCGGGCGATCCCATCGCCGCCGTGAGTAGCGGCGGCCATTTGGCTTGGGACGAAGGGAGATCCGATGCGTGGAACATCAATCCCTTACTGGTTCCACCGCGCATGAACACCGCCGGAAGGCTGCGTTGCCTCACGAGTTCTCCTCAGCAGCTCGACAAACCAACACCGTCTGCCTATGTAGCTGTCGACTTGCTGCCGTCTCTGCCCGAAGGGAGGGACCGATCAGCGAACTAGCGCCCGGGCGCGAGGTGGGCTGCGCGCCCACCCGACACGTCACCACTCCCCCACTTCCCTTTCGCCCGGCTCGATACCGTCATGCTGCTCGAAGAGCCCGGTCCTCAAGCCGGTCACACGAAGTAGGTCCTGCGGGACGACAATGTTCAGATCTCGGAGGTGAGTCTTCGGAAGATTCGGCAGGGCTTGGGCCGCGGCGAGAAAGCGCTCCTGCTCCGCAGGCAAAACGCTGGCGTGCACCAGTTCAGCGAACTTGTGGACATAGTCCTCGGGACCGAAGGGTCTCGCACCTCGTGGATGAGCATCGGCGACCTCAATCTCGTCCTGCACCGTTCGCCCGTCTCGCAGAGTCACCTGCACCCGCCCACCGAACGCCCGCTTGTTGGGATCGGGTTCGTGGTACCTGCGGTCCCAGTCGACGTCTTCCTCGGTCCGAATTTTTGCCCAGAGCGCGACGGTGGCCAGCTGCTTCGCGCGCTCCGGTCGATAGCTGTACTCGTGGTGCCACCGTCCATCCTCAAGCGCAACCGCGAAGATATACATCAGGCTGTGATCCAGGGTCTCACGGCTGGCAGACGGATCGTATTTCTGCGGATCGCCGGCTCCGCTCCCGATAATTCGATGCGTGTGGTGACTCGTGCGTATGACGATGTCTGAGACGTCGGCGAGATCCGCGATACGCGACCTCAGTCGAAACGCGAGATCGATCCACGGTTGAGCCTGGATCTCTGCTGAGTACGCCTTCGTGTACGTCTCCATGATGGCGCGTTTGGGCTCGCCGGCCACCGGGAGCGGTACGCAGTACCTGGCCTCCGGACCATCGAGCATCCAGGCGATGATGCTGTCATCGCCCTCGTAAATCGGCGCCGGTGACGTCTCTCCTCGCATTGAACGGTCGATCGCCTCTATCGCAAGCTTTCCTGCGTGGGCCGGTGCGTTCGCCTTCCACGTGGAGATCCCACCTTTCCGGGCCTGGCGAGTCGTAACCGTGACGTGCACGACGTGATTAATGGCCTGATAGATCGTCTCCACCGGCAAGCCCAGCACGGCGCCGACGCCCGCCACCATCCCCGCGGCAACGTGAGGCAAATGGTCAACTCGATGCGTGTGGAGCGCGATGCCCTTCGTGAGGTCGACCGTGACCTCGTAAGCAGCGGCAATCCCACGGACAAGATCGGCTCCGCTGGACCCGCACTGTTGTCCAACGGCGATGATCGATGGGATCACATCGCCAGGATGATTCATGTCCGCGGCGAGGAACGTGTCGTGGAAGTCGAGCTCGCGAACAGCAGTGCCGTTTGCCCATGCCGCCCACTCACAGGCCACGAGCCGATCGGACGAGACCCCGATGACTGTTGCACCTCCCGGCTTCGGATGGGCGAGTGCTTGAGCGCGGGCGTTTGCGACCGGACTCCGCAGGAGCCCCGCTATTGCGACTCCAGCGTTGTCGATGACGCGGTTGACGATCATCTCTTGCACGTCGGGGTCGATCGGCACCGGATCTGTCGCCACCTCAGCCAATTTCCACGCCAGGAGTTCAGTCCGCTCGGGGGTCTCCGCGCTCTTGTGTACTCGAACGACGTGTTCTTTCATCGGTCCCCCATCGGACGCGTCCTCGCCCGGAGACGCGGCGCGCGGGCATCTACGTTAGGCAGGGGCAACTTCGACGAGGTGGATGCCAGGCCCACCTCATCCGATGCCCACAGTCACGGAGAGCAGACTCCGGAGGGGTCCGGGTATACGGGACAGCGATTGCCGAGGCACTGCCTTGAAATGGCTCGCCGTCCTGCCAGATGGCATGGAATGCGCTGTTGGCCGAGGCCGAGATCGATCCCTCCACGGCATTGGGGTCTCCGTCTGTCATGAGGGGTAGTTTTTTGGAGACCCGATTCCGCCACGACCGAGGAGCGAATGTGGACTGGAAGATCGAGCTCGTCGCTATACCCGTGACCGACGTGGAACGAGCGAAGTCCTTCTACACCGAGCAAGTTGGCTTCAACGCTGACCACGATTACCCGGTGAACGACGAGCTTCGCTTCATCCAGCTGACACCGCCGGGCTCGGCGTGCTCGATCGTCCTCGGCACCGGGATCACGACATCTCCACCAGGCACCGCCCAGGTGCAAATCGTCGTCCCGAACGTCGATACCGCACGCACCGAGCTGCTCGAGCGCGGCGTGGAGGTGAGCGATGTTCAAGCGTTCGACTGGGGGCGCTTTGTGTTCTTCGGTGACCCTGACGGCAACAGATGGGCGCTACAAGAGATCCCTGCCCGCGGTTGAAGCGATGAGGCTACGAAGGGCCCGACGCTTCGGCTGCCGGCGCCCGCCCTTTCCATTCCTCACATCAGGGCGAGTCGTACCACCGCCCAAAGAACAAGGCGGCGGTTGCCGGAGCGACGCCTAATCCGTCATTGGCCAGGGTGCAAGAGCACCTTGGTCCATCCGTCAAGCCTCGCATCGAAGTTCGCATATCCGGCTGGCGCCTCGTCCAGACTGAGCTCGTGAGAGACGATGAAGCTTGGCCTGGCCCGGCCGTCGATGATCAGGTCGCGTAGCTGGCGGTTGTAGCGCTTGACCGGAGCTTGCCCAGTACCCATGCGCTGGCCCTTGCTGAAGAATGTCCCGTATTCCCAACCGATGCGGCCTTGCTTGGCCTGCTCGTTTGCCGCACCTGGATCGTTTGGCATGTACACACCGACCACGCCGATCGCTCCCGTGCTGCGGACCACCTCCACCAGGTTGTCAAGCACCAGCTCCGGGTGCTCCTCTCCTGTGGCGTCATGGGCCTGATAGCCGACTGCTTCCACGCCGCAGTCCACCCCGCGGCCGTGCGTCTGGTCCATGATCTGTTCGACAGGATTACCGGCGGACAAGTCGATGGGCAGAGCATCGATCTGCTTCGCGAGGTCGAGTCGATCGGATTCCTTGTCTACGACGAAGACCTCGGAGGCGCCGCGCAGGAAGGCGCTGTGCGCAGCCATGAGGCCGACCGGCCCCGCACCGAACACCGCCACCGAGTCTCCGGGGCTCACCTCGGCGAGCTCGGTTCCGTGGTAGCCGGTCGGGAAGATATCGCTGAGCATGGCGAAGTCCTGCTCGAACTGATCGCCTGGGGGCAACGAGAGAAGATTGAAGTCGGCATAGGGCACCCGCAGAAACTCGGCTTGGCCACCGTCGTAGGGACCCATGTTGGCGTAGCCGTAGGCGGCGCCATCCATGCCCTCGGTGGGATTCGTGCGCAGGCAGAACGAGGTCCATCCGCTGGTGCAGTTCCGGCACGTCCCGCAGGCGATGTTGAATGGCACGGAGACCCGGTCACCGACCCGGATCCGGCCGACTGCCGGCCCGACCGCCTCGACGATTCCCATGTTCTCGTGACCGAGAACCTTGCCCTCCTCTACAGAGGTCCGACCCTCATACATATGCAAGTCTGAGCCGCAGATGTTGGTCGTGGTTATACGGATGACCGCGTCGAGCGGCTCCTCGATGGTCGCGTCATCAACCTCTTCGACCGCAACCTGGCGCGGCCCTCGATACACCAAGCCCTTCATCTGGCCTCCCTGCTCTGGATCGATGCTTCGTGCTCCCCGCCTCGCGGCATTACCCGGTGCCCCATGGCCAAAACGGTGCTGTGGCGGTATGGACTGCTCTCTAGCGTCAGATGTCCCGCTCGACCTCAATGTGCAGGAAGTCGAGCGCGCCGCTTAGCTCGAGGACCCCGAGCGGTTGGGCCTCCGGCCATCGCAATATCAGGCGGCGATCCTGCCGGCTGATTTCGCGATGCGCCCGAATCAAGGCTGCGAGGCCGGCCGAGTCGAGAAAGCTGAGATCGGAGAGATCGAGAATCACCGCTGGAGGCCCCGTCCTGACCAGTCCGTCCATGGCGTCGCGAAGCAGCTCCGCGCCGCGCATGTCGAGTTGCCCACGCAGAACCATCACCGCGGTGCCATCGAGGTGGACATTGAAGGCCGAAAACGACTCACCTTCACCGTCGGGGACAACAAGTTCCGATGAAGCGTCCTCCATCATCTGAGCACAGCATTCGCGTTAAGCGCCCGCCGCAGCTCTGCGACAGGCAGCTCTGCGGTGGGCTCGCCGCCACATTGTTCGCAGCGAGCAGTGTGGCGCCATGAGCGGATCACCCGAGTGCCTGAGGAGTCGAGGAAAACAAGAAACGCGTCCGAGCTCGAGTCCACAAGAAGGTGGTCGTACTGACGCCACGCTGTTGCAACCGAGGAATGGGCACCCCCTGCCTTCAGCACCCGCGCAAAGCACTGGAGGACCTGATCGAACAGCCAGGTGCTGTGACAGGAGTCCAGGACGAGAAATCGCTCGTCGTCGATTTGCTGGTCTGGGCCCTTACGCTGCTCGGATCGGGACACGTTCACATCTGTCGCCCGGAACGATCGGCCCTCATAGCCGGCGTGGAATGCTGTCGGCATTGTCGTGCGGCCAACCCACACGCTCTGGGCGTCTCGACAGGTCGAGTCCAGGCAAGCTCGGAGCGCTGCAGGTGCGCCGCCACGAAGGCACCCGACGACTTGGGGCCGGACGTCCAGGCTTCGGTATGCCAGGGCAGTGGCGCCCAGTCGGGCTCTACCAGCCCGATGATACGGGTCACCGCTCGACTGGGACGGTGCAGGAGGAGGCTTCCGTCGTGCTCTGTGAGGTGCCGGCCGATGCGTCGAAGTACCCGGAGACCGCAAAGGTCAATGAAACTCACTTCCTCGAGGTCGACGGTGAGCTGGTTCTCCCCGTCGGCGATGAGGTCCACGAGCACCCAGCGCAAGGCCGAGGCATTCGCGAGGTCCACCTCGCCGACGACGCGCACTACCACGGGTCGGAAGTCGCGTCGCACCTCGACACCAAGTCCCGGAGCAATTCCCTGCGCCGTACTCTCGTGCACCCTTACCTCCGTTGCCTCGGACCGTTCACAAGGCCGACCCGACGGGCGCGAGAGGAAAGGACAGAGCGTTCCGAATCGGAGACGCAGCCAAACACGCACCTCGCCGAGGGGTCGGCGGGCGGCTCACTGTCTAGCCACGGTCAAGCTACCGGCGCCGATCAGCCTCTCGCCACATTTGCAGGAATGCCTGCCTGATGAGGCATCCCTCGTGCTGATTCGGCTGGGCGAAAGGATGGTGCCTACCCGTGAAGAAGCGCTCATCGCGGACATGGGCTCTTCGGTCGGCACAGCATGCCGGTTGTCGATAACGACTAACCGCTCCGGGCCTAAGCAATGGCCTCCAGCGTCGGGCGCACGCCACGGGTTCGTAGGGACGTCAACGCCCTCAGGTACGCGTCCTGGAAACGCTCGTCCTCGCCCAGCTCACCGAAGATCTCCGGTTGGCGCAGGAAACTGCCGGGTTCGGATTCCTCTGAGCGGGCAGCCGAGCGCAACCGCTCCGCGTTGCGGTCGTTCAGGGCGATCGGCTCACCTTGGTCGTCGACTGACATCACATAGCGCGCCCAGCAGGCAACCGTGGTGGCACAACGATCGAATGGCCCCCCGTGTGCCAGCTGGTGGCGCACCACGGGCAGCACAAACTTCGGGATGAGGTCAGAGGCGTTGGCGGCGAGCCGAGAAAGGGTGTCGCCGACTCCCGGATTCGCAAAGCGCACCAGCAGCTCGGCGCAGTACTCCCGCAGATCGATGCCCTCGACTGGCAAAAGCGTGGGTAGCGCCTCCTGACGCATGTAGCCGGCGAGGAATCTCGAGAACAGCGGATCACCGGCAGCCTCGTGCACCAGGCGGTAGCCGGCCAGACTGCCGGCGTAGGCAAGGAGTTGATGGCCCGCGTTGAGCAGGCGCAGCTTCATGAGCTCATAGGGCGCGACGTCCTCAACCAATTGAACCCCGACAGCTTCGAGCGCTGGGCGACCACTAGCGAACTCGTCCTCAAGGATCCATTGCACGAACGGCTCGCAGACGACGGGCCAACGGTCGGTCACGCCGAAGCGATCCGCGAGTGCACGGCGGTCGGCGTCGGTGGTCACGGGCGTGATGCGGTCGACCATCGAGTTCGGGAAGCGCATCTCCTCGTCCATCCAGCGGGCGAGGTCGAGATCGATGTGCGACGCGAACGTCCGAAAGGCCGTGCGGGCCACTCCCCCGTTTCCTTGAAGGTTGTCGCAGGACACGACGGTAACGCCTCCGAGGCCTCGCTGGCGGCGACGGCGCACTGCCTCGACCACCAAGCCGAACACGGTGGCCGGAGCTGCGCGCCTCTCGAGGTCATGGGCGATCTCCGGAGCGGAGACGTCGAAGGACCCGTCGAGGCCGACGTGGTATCCCGCTTCGGTGATAGTGAGCGAGACGATACGAGTGGTCGGATGCGCGAGTCGTTCGATGACGGCCTCGGGGTCATCGGTCGCGAGGAGGTACCCGATCATCGAGCCGATTACCCGAGCGCGCCAGTCATCTGCGCTTGCCTTTTCCACGAGGCAGTACAGCTCGTCTTGGGCGAGCAGCGCATCGCGCATCGGACGGTCGCGAGCAAGCACCCCGACCCCGACGATCCCCCAGTCCATCGCCTTGCCGAGGTTCATCAAGCGATCGAGGTAGAAAGCCTGGTGGGCGCGGTGGAAACCGCCCACCCCGAGGTGCACGATCCCCGGGCGGACCTGCGAGCGCTGATAGCCGGGGATCGCCATCCGATCGGAGAGGTCGACCAGGCTCGCCTCATTCAGTGCGGTGACTTGCGTTCCGCTCGGTCCAGGCATTTAGCGTTCCCCGAGTATCGAAAGCAGACCGCGTGCCCCCGAGCGTCGCAGCGTGTCCAGAGCCTGGACATAGGCGGAGCGAAAGGCGGTCGAACTCGCGAGATCACCGAAGATGCCCGCCTCATCGATGAGCGCCGTAGGGCGTCCCGCCTGTCGGCGCGCAGCGACAAGGAGCCGAGCGCGCCGCGGGTCTTTGACATCGAGCCTTCGTCCTCGCTCATCGGTCCCCTCGAGGAAGCGAGCCCAGCTGGCGATGACCCCCGTACCTACCTCGATGGGACCACCGAGACGGACCTGATCAGCGACGACGGGTAGGAGAAACTTCGGCAGCCGATCCGTCGAGTCCTCGCAGATGCGCGAGAGAGGGTCTGATATCTCGGGATTGCCGAAGCGCTCCAGCACGCTGAGCGCAAAGGCGTCGGTGTCGAGCCCGGGGACGCGCTCGAGGGTAGGGACAGCTTCCTCCCGGAAATAGCGGAGCAACATCGCCTTGATGTCCGGATCGGCGATTGCCTCGTGCACAAAGCGATAGCCCAGCAGTGACCCGAAGTAGCACAGGCACTGATGGGCTCCGTTAGCGATGCGCAGCTTCATCTTCTCATAGGGCCGGACGTCACCAACCATCTCCACGCCGACATCTTCGAGCGGTGGACGCCCGGCTGAGAACTGGTCCTCGAGCACCCAGTAGCTCACCGGCTCGCAGGTAACCGGCCACGCGTCGAGGTACCCGAAGCGCTTCTCGAGGTACGCCTCGTCCGCGCCGGTAGTAGCGGGGACCACGCGGTCGACCATCGAGTTCGGAAAAGCGAGCTCGTCCTCGACAAATGACGAGAGATCGGGAGCGCGGAGAGCGGCGTATCCGAGAACCGCGGCCTTGGCCGCGTGACCGTTGCCGACGATATTGTCGCATGAAACGACCGTGAGGCCGCCGAGCCCGCTCGCCTTCCTCTTTGCGATGGCCTGCAGTAGCAGCCCGATCCACGAGCGCGCGGACTCTCCTCGCAAATCGGCCTGAACGAGTTCACCTTGGCCCGTGAACTCGCCGCTCGCCGGGTCGAGCCCGTATCCACCCTCCGTCACGGTCAGCGATACGACTTGGGTGGCAGGATCCGCAATCTTGGCGACGATCGCCTCGGTACCGTCGACTGGCGTCAAGAACTCAATCAACGAGCCGATAATCCGGCTCTCGTACTGTCCCGAGGCGAACTTCTCGGTGACGGTGTACAGCCAGTCCTGCGGACCCAGCGTCGAGCGCACCCGCTCGCTGCTCGCTCTGATCCCGACGCCACAGATACCCCATTGCGCCCTGCCTAGGCGCAAAAGATCATCGAAGTACACCGCTTGATGCGCCCGGTGAAAGTGTCCAACGCCGAAATGGACTACGCCGCTTTCGACCCGCGAGCGGTCATAGCGAGGTGGGTCGACCTCCTTCGGCAGCGTGTGGAGGAGCGCTTCGTTCAGCTGAGACACGGCACCATACATAGCGAGCTCGCGCGAACGGGCGTGGCGCCGCGTCCAGCCGGGTCGTTACCTTGCACCGAGAAGGCCGGTGATCGTTCCCAACAGGCTCTCGGCGTCGAACTCCGAGGTCGGCGCGTCCTTGACCACTTGACCGAGCCGCAGTACGACGATCCGGTCCGTGACCGAAAGGACGTGGGGAAGCGTGTGGGAGACGAAGATCACCCCAAGCTGCTTGTCCTTGGCGGCACGAATGACGTCGAGAACCTCACCCGCCTGGCGTGCACCGAGGTGGTTCGTCGGCTCATCGAGGATGATCAGTTTGCGCGCCCACGCGACCGCACGGCCGATCGCCACCGCCTGGCGCTGGCCGCCCGACAATGCCGCGACGGGGCGGTCTGTCGAGGTAAAGCCGATCCCGATGCGCTCGAGGTCTTCATAGGCGGTGCGGTCCATCTTCTTCTGGGCCAGAAAGCCAAGCTTTCCAAGAAGACCCGGCCGGGTCATCTCGCGTCCGAGGAACACGTTGGCGCTGACGGAAAGATTCGGCGCAAGGCCCGAGTCTTGATACAGGGTCTCGATTCCGGCGGCCAGCACCTCGTGGGGCGAGCGCCAGTGGTGCTCAGTGCCCTCGAGCAGGATGGAGCCGCTGTCCGGCGCGTGAATCCCGGAAAGCACCTTGACGAGGGTGGACTTTCCTGCCCCGTTGTCGCCGACGAGGCCGACGACCTCGCCGGGATTGACCGCCATCGAGACGTTGGTTAGGGCGGCGACACTGCCGTAAGCCTTCGAGACGTTCTTCACCTCATACAGCGGCACGGCGCTCATCGTGGCCTCCGATGGATTCCCCTGCGAACTGTCTGCAGCGAGACGGCCGCCGCGATCAGGATTGCGACGACCACCTGGTTCCAGTTGGGGTCGATGTTGACGACGACGAGGCCACTGGTCACCGTGGTCAGAATCAGTGAGCCGAGAACGGTGCCGCCGATACGCCCGACACCGCCGGTCAAGCTCGCGCCGCCAATGACGACGGCGGCGATCGCGCTGAGCTCGTCGCCCGTGCCGGCCGTCGGGGATCCCGAGGCGAGGGTGAGGTAGGTGATCATCCCGGCCAGACCGGCGAACATTCCGGACAGGCCGTACACCTTGGTCACGTAGCGGGGCACGCTGATGCCGACGGCAGTTGCGGCAAAGCTGTTGCCGCCGATCGCGAACACATACCGTCCAAAACGCGCGGTGTGGAGGAAGAAGCCGGCGATCACGATCACGACGATCACAAAGATGGCCGGCCAGGAGAACGGGCCGAAGCGGGGAACACTGAGGGAGATGGCGTTCGACGGGCCGCCGCCTACCGGGGCGCCGTGGGTGAGCACGAGCGCGACTCCGGCACCAGCTCCGAGCGTCGCCAGGGTAGCGACGAAGGGCACGAGCTTGGCGACATTGATGAGCGTGGCGTTCACCAGGCCGACGAGCAGGCCCGTCCCAGCCGCCACCAAAGCTCCTATGAAGATGGAAAAGCCCGATGGCCATCCCGCGCTGGTGGTCGCGGCCATGGCGTAGCCGGCGATCACTCCTGAGAGCGTGATCGTCGAACCTACCGACAGGTCGATCCCGCCCGAGATGATGACGAAAGTCTCACCAATGGCGATGAGTGCGACCGGAGCCCAGGCGACGAGGATGTTGCCGAAGACTCCCACGCTGAAGAAGACCGGCTTGACGATCGAGAAGCCGCCGATCATCGCCAAGAGGACGAGGATGAGGATGGACTGCTGGCTGCCCAGGGCAGCCAGCAGTCCCTTCCTCTTCGACGGTGCTGCAGCACCCGCGCTGAGATCACCCGCGGGCGTTACCGAAACTGGAGCCTCACCGACCATGCTCTGCGCGGCTTCCCCTTCGATCGGCGGCACCACGCTGGTGCCGGTGGAATGGTCCGCGTCCATTTCTACGAGCCGAGGTGTCAGGCGTCCAGTACTCGGGCTATGCCGGGTAGGTGTACTTCTTCAGTGTTGATGCGGGCGTGGTCTTGGTCAGCGTGATGTTCGGCAGCTGCACGGCCTTCTGGATGCCCGTGGTGTTGTGGGTCCGGAGATAGTGCACGAGGTCGTCCACGGCCATCTTGCCCTCGAGGGTCGGCTGCTGAGCAATAAGCGCCGTGATGACGCCCTTCTTGATGAGCGAGACGTTGTTTGCGTACGCGTCGTAGCCCACGAGGCTGACCTTGTTGACGAGGCCCTTGGCCTGGATCGCGGAAGAGGCCCCAGTGGCGTTCGTCCCGTCGATGGCGAAGATGCCGGTCAGGTGCGGGTAGGCGGTCAGCCAGTTGTTGATGTTCGTGTTGGCCGTGGCCGAGTTCGACTCCGAGTATCCCGTCGCGACGATCTTGACGCCCGGGTACTTCTTGGCGATCTCCTGCTTGAAGCCGGTGAGTCGAGCGACGTCGGTGGTGGACGTCCCAGAGCTCAGCCCGACAGCGACCTGGAACGTCGAACCCGACTTGTAGTGCATCGCCTTGGCGAGCGCGTCCGCCGCGACCATTCCGCCCTGAGTGTTGTTGCCGGTGATGAACGACAGAACCTTGCTCATCGAGTTGACGTGGGTGTCGACATTGACGACGGGAATGCCCTCGCTGATGGCCCGGTTCACTGCCGCCTGCAGTGCGGTCGGGTCCGTGGGAGCAATCGCAAGGCCGGAGGGCTTGGTGGCGAGCACCTGGTTGACGACCGGGATCTGGGTTGCCGGCGAGTACGTCGTCGAGTTGCCCTGGTAGATCACGTTCACGCCGAGCTTGCTCGCCTCCTGCTGGGCGCCGATCTTCATGGCCTGGAAGAACGGGTCCGAGGACGCGCCAACGACAAGGGCGATCGTGAGCTTGCCGCTCGCCCGGCTGACGTGCCCGGCGCTGGCGCCGCTGACCCCCGATGAGATGCCCATGCTGGCCGCGACGCCGACGGCGACCGCTGCAGCTCCCGCGCGTTGGAACGAATGCTTCACGACTGAATTCCCCCTTGACTACCTGGACCAGCGCTCAAGCGCATGGTCATCCCCGAGACATGAAACCACCCGGTGCGTGAGATCGATCTCACCGCCTGGCGGACGTCACTATGGGGCCGCCGCGAGGCGTTGTCAAGGAGCCCCGAGTTCTCCAGAGCGCGACATGGCGCGACATAGGGCCGCCAACCGGAAGCAACCGGAGGGATCGAGTTAGGTTGTCGACAATGAGCACGAACCGGCCTACCGACTCCTCGGATGACGGTTTTCGCTCGGCCCGGCCGCGGCCGTCGCGACTCGTGGACGTCGCCGAGCTCGCGGGCGTTTCGCGGGCCACCGCCGCGCGCGCCCTCGGCGGCTACGGCAAAGTCAGCGCCGAGTCCCTTGCGCGGGTCTCCGAGGCCGCCGCGACGCTCGAGTACCGGACCAACCAACTCGCGAGGGCAATCCGAGCCGGTCGCTCGAAGACGATCGGCCTCGTGATCGCCGATATCAGCAACTCGTTCTTCGACCAGGCCGCCCGGGCGATCATCGACCGTGCGGCGCGCTCGGGTTACCAGGTACTCGTCGCCCACACTGATGACATCCTCGACGCCGAGGTCAGTGCTGTGCACGTGCTCACCGACAAGCGCGTCGACGGCTTGATCGTCGCCTCCTCGTCCTCCAATGAATATTCGCACCTCGCGAGCAATGCGGTCCGCCACATCCCATTGGTGCTCGTGGACCGTCGGATCCCCGACCTCCATGTCGCAACGGTCACGACCAATGACTACGCGAGCTCGCGTGAAGTGGTGCAGCTCTTCGCCGAACGCGGGCACCGTCGGATGGGCATCCTCGTGAGCTCGACCGGCCCGGTTGTCCTCGAGCGCGAGCACGCAACCGTCTCGAGTGTGCACGATCGCGTGAGTGGCTTCCTCGACCAGATGAGCACCTACGGTCTCACCATGGAAGCCGACTGGCTGCGTTACAGCCGCTCGGATCACGTGGAGGCGACGGCCGTGGCCCACGCCATGCTCTCTGGAGCCAACCGCCCGACCGCTGTCATGGCGACGAATGCCACCATGGCCCTCGGACTGATCGACGCCTGTCGACAGCTGAGCCTTGCGGTCGGGCGGGACGTCTCGCTCGTGACCTTCGACGACTCCGAATGGGCGCGGGTGTTCCAGCCGCCGATCTCCGTGATCGAGCGGCCGGTCCACGCCCTCGGAGAGACGGCCGTGGAGTTGCTCCTCGAGCAGCTCGAGTCGGGGCGACGGCTCAGTAACTGCCCCGAGCTCGACAACTGTTTGGTCGATCGCGAGTCCGTGGCCATGATCAGCCATCCGGTCAAGGCGTTGAATATCCACGAACGCCTCGAGCGCCACGGACCGCTCGAGGCCGGTGCCGCGCGCAGCCCCCGGGTTGGTCGCTCACCGGTCCCGGGCTAGACGACCCGCGAAACGGCTCGACAGGCCCGGGGAAGCATCGAACAGCCGCTCGGCCGGACCCTTCGGTGGCACGACCTTCGTTAGCCGAGGAACGTCAGCTCCTGTCATCACTATGATTCCCACATGGGTCGATGGGAACCGGACGCGCGGGGACGCCTCGAGCTGGCAGCAATGGAGCTCTATGCCGAGCACGGATTCGAGCAGACCACGGTGGCGGAGATCGCTGGCCGGGCGGGGCTCACGGAACGGACCTTCTTCCGGCACTTCTCCGACAAGCGCGAGGTTCTGTTCTCGGGGGCGGACTCGCTCGAACAGCTCCTCATAGCCGCGCTCGCTGATGCGCCTCGTTCCATTGCGCCGATCGAGGCCGTAGCGGCGGCCCTCGATGCGGTCGGCGCCCGCCTCGACGAGCGACGCGAGTTCGCACGACGGCGCCAGGCCATCATCGCAGCGAACCCAGAGCTCCAAGAGCGCGAGCTGATCAAACTCGCGTCGCTTGCCGCGGCGCTTGCTGACACCCTGCGCCGGCGCGGCGTCAAAGACCCAGCCGCGAGTTTGACTGCCGAGGCAGGTATAGCCGTCTTCAAAGTCGCGTTCGAACGCTGGGTGGCCGAATCCAATAAGCAAAATCTGCCGTTCCTGGTCCGCGACTCGCTCGACGAGCTGAAAGCCGTCACCTCCAGCTAAAAGATCCAGGCGGCACTCATCCCGGCGTCAGTCCGCTAGTCCCACTCCCCCATTTCCGCATTCAGCGACCACGGTCGTCATCGCGCGACGCTGCAGACACGGTGGGGCGGAGCGGCTCGTTACTCCGGCCCGACACGGAAACTCCACGTTTGTCCCGGCATTTGCTGGGTACGGGCGCGCGCGTGGTGATGACTGAACCCCGTACCAAGAGAGATGACGGCCTCGAGCACATGTCGAGTGGACTCGGCTTGTTCAGCCTGGCGCTCGGCACCTCGCAGACCCTGTTCCCCGACCGAGTCGACAGGCTGATCGGAGTCGAGGACGACGACTCGACTCGCACGCTTCAGCGAGTGATCGGGATGCGGGAGCTAGCGGCCGCCGCAGGCATCCTGGGTCGCCGCCGAACCACTGCCTGGCTGTGGGCCCGCGTCGTAGGCGACGTGATGGATCTGGCGTTGCTCGGCTTCGCGAACACCCGCAAGGAGCGCGCCCCGCGGCGGTTGGCGATCGCCACCGGGGCGGTCGTGGGGGTACTCGGTGCCGACACGTATACGGCGCTCCGAAATTCCGAGCGCAAGAAACGACGTCAACGGACCGGCTCCTCATTAGCAGAGACGGCGATAACGATCCGGCGGCCTCGAGAAGAGCTCTTCCGCCGCTTCCGAGACCTCATCGTCGCCCGTGACAATGTCATCTCGTTCGGCCCGGTGGAAGTGCTCGCCGAAGACCCCGGATTGCGGATCGCGTTTCGCATGTCCGCCGATCACGACCATGCCCGGGGCGTGGCCATGTTCGTCGACGCCCCCGCAGATCGCGGGACCGAGATCCATCTGCGTATCGAGCAGCAACGTGCGCCCATCGGGTCGGCGGTCGAAAAGCTCAGGGGTGCCGAACCGCTCCAACGAGCCAAGGACGGCCTGCTGCGGTTCAGACAGCTCATGGAAACGGGTGAGGTCGTCCGCTCAGAAGGAGCGCTCGAGGGTCCAGCTAGGCCGCTCCTGCGGCAGCGCCCGGCTCAACCCGTCGACCGCGCAAACAGCTAGCGGCACACGCGGGCGAAGGGAGCGGAGCGCTATGCGAGCAAACGTCTGGGAAGGGCGCAATGAGGTCAAGGTCGAGCACGTTCCCGACCCGAAGATCCTGAACCGTCACGACGCCATCGTGAAGATCACCTCCACCGCGATCTGCGGGTCAGATCTCCATCTCTACGATGGGTACGTCCCCACCATGGTGAGCGGTGACATCCTCGGCCACGAGTTCATGGGAGAGGTGGTCGAGACCGGTCCCGATGTCCGGCGTCTGAAGATCGGCGACCGGGTGGTCGTGCCGTTCCCCATCGCGTGCGGCAGGTGCGAAGCGTGCCGCCGCGAGCAATACTCTGTCTGCGAGAACACCAACCCGAATGCCCGGCTCGCCGAGAAGATGTTCGGCCACGCTACGGCCGGCATCTTCGGCTACTCCCACCT